>JAEXGX010000005.1 GCA_023450535.1 Pseudomonadota bacterium
CCCACGGCCAGAGCACAACAAAGAATGACGAACAACACAGAATACATTTCTGTCACCTCAAATTTGTTCAGTGTTGACAATGATATACAAAATATAACCAACACAAAAAACAAGTGCTATTCCTGCAAGATAAAGCATTCCATATACCTCACATCTTATCGCACGCTACTGTCAGCGCGCCCATGAGCAAAAAAACGAACACTCCAAGAATGGCGCAAAAAAGAATCATGGCATCCTCCCTAAACAGTTATGGAGGTAAAGCGGAAAGAAGACAGGAGAGAAATACTTTTTCCGCTTTGCCTCGTTTTTGTTCATGTGAACACCTCGCAAGAAGCAAGACATGTGCCATCTGATTTAAATATATTATTTCAATATATTACAAAAAACCTCCTGGGATTATCCCCTGCAAATTGCAGGGGATAATCCCAGGAGGCATGCAAAAAGCAATACCAGAGATTTTCATTTTTCCCTATGCTCTTCCCCGGGATACTCCAATGAGAGCATTTCAAAATAAAAATGCTCTGTGAAACAGTAAGACTCGAAAGGGCACGAGGCTCCTCTCTGCCCTCTCCATCCGTAAGGCGTTTCAAGCCAACGGCTGATTAATGCTGAACGGTTTTGAAGAGAAGCTTGCTTCGCCAACAATGCGGGAAGCTTGCACTGAAAGGTTTCTTGCCACGCCGTAAGGGAGAGGGTAGACTTGCGTATGCTCCAGGGCATGCACGGGCTGTCCCCTGCGGCAAAACGCGCACAGCGCGCATGTGGAGAAAAGACGCGAGTATGAAAAAATATCTGAGCATCTTGGGCAAGGTGGCAGTTCTGGGCATTTTCACTCTGGCGATATGGCTGCTGTATCACAAACTACGCAGTTACAGCCTCGGTGAAATCAAAAGTAGCTTGCACCAGATTCCGCTTTCCCATCTGCTGCTGTCTTTCGGACTCATGATCATCAACTATATGGTGCTGGTCGGCTATGACTGGCTGGCGCTCAAGGCCATTCACAAAAAACTTCCACTTGCCCGAGTGAGCCTGGTGTCCTTTGTAGGCTGCGTGATCAGCTACAATTTCGGTGCGCTGCTCGGCGGCAGCACCGTGCGTTACCGCCTCTATTCCGCCTGGGGGTTCAGCACGCTTGATATCGTGCGTCTGGTGCTCATGTTGGCCGTCACCTTCTGGGTCGGGGCCATGGGGCTGGCTGGGGCCATATTCCTCTTCGTCCCCATGGATGTACCGCCCGAGCTCGGTATTACCGCCGACCACATCCGCCCGCTTGGGGGAGCGCTGCTGGCGCTGTGCATTGCCTACCTCATTGTCTGCTGGCGCGTAAAAGGGCATCCCATCAAGCTGTTCGGCAAGGAATTTGCCCTGCCCACTCTGCATATCGCTCTGGCCCAGACCTTCGTAGCCGGCCTTGACCTTGTGGTGGCGGCCTCGTGCCTGTACGCCCTGCTCCCTGCAAACAGCGGAGTTTCCTTTCTGGAATTTTTGCCGAGTTACCTGCTGGCTCAGGTTACTGTGGTGCTCACACATGTGCCCGGCGGCATGGGAGTGCTTGAGGTCATTCTCATGAACCTCACCCAAGGCATCCCCTCGCAAAACGTTTTTGCCGCAATTCTCGCCTTCCGGGTCATTTACTACCTTCTGCCACTGCTGATCGTGGCCGTACTGCTCGGGGCGTATGAAATCCACCTGCGACGACACGAAGCTGATGTTCTCAAGCAGGAAGCCTCCCGCTGGCTGCGAGCCTGGCTCCCCACCATTCTTTCCTATGCTGTGTTCGTGGCGGGCGCAATTCTCTGCCTTGACGTGGTCATACCCACGGCTCCACGTGTCCTTCACTTTATCAGACCACACATTCCACTCTGGATTGTGGAAGCCGCGCATATGCTCACCGGCCTGGTGGGCGTTCTGCTGCTCATGTTGGCCTGTGGCATCGAGAGCCGCAAACATTCTGCCTGGAAAATGACACTGTGGGCTCTCGGGTTCGGTATTCTGGGTACGCTTCTACAAGGCGGCGACTGGCCTCAAGCGCTAATACTGCTGATTCTGCTTTTCCCTCTGATCGCGGCCCGGCGCTGCTTCGGCCGTATTGCTCCCATTTGGAGAGGCAGCTACCCCCTGAGCTGGGCACTGGCAGGCATTCTTGTCGTATTCTGCGGTCTGCTGGTCGGTGCATACTTTTCCGGTCTGCCCAGGGATGCCGACATGCTGGCCGACACCTTGATGCGCAGCGGCTATTTCGCCAATACCCCACGTATCTGGCGTACGTTGACAGCAGAAACCGTCATGCTGATCTTGCTGATCGGGCTTTACCTGTATATTAAATGGAAGGAAAAAAGGACGGGAAAACTGCTCTGACGGAAGTTTCTCACTTCATTTCGCGCATAAAAAGGCCGCTGACAAAATCAGCGGCCTCAGAGTGTTGAAAAACCGGGGCTCTGCCCCGCACCCCGCCGGAGGGAATAATCCTCCCCCAACAGTAACAGACTGAAATTATTGGATGTACAGGATGTACTACGCCCGCGCTACGCTCTGTTTCCCTAAGCCGCTTCGCGGCTAAGGGAAATGACGGGCCAACCTGTCACCCTTCGGGCAGGTGCCGAGGGGGCGAAGAGCCCCCTCAAGAACTTTGTCAGCGGCCTTTGTATACGCTTATTCTTCGCAGCTCCCCCTTTTTTCCCTTTCCTAAAGTAAGGCCAGAGAAAGACGCTGCATGATAAAAAATCAACGCTCGCGTGAACTCACCAGGCGCACTTCATCGCTCCCGTCGCGCTCAGCGAGCAACACATCCACTTTTTCTGCCCGCGACGTTCTCACTACGCGCCCCACATAATCCGCATGAATGGGCAGTTCCCGGTGCCCACGGTCAACCAGAACCAGCAGCTCCACGCTTTGAGGTCGCCCGTAGTCCAGTATGGCTTCCAGAGCCGCGCGGATTGTACGCCCCGTGTACAGCACGTCATCCACCAAAAGGACCTTACGCCCTTCCAGCGGCAACGGAATAGACGACGCCCCAAGTGCGGGAAATGCGGCCATAGAGGTCCAGTCATCGCGGTACAGATTGATATCAAGCGTTCCCAAAGGAACACTCTTTCCCGTTTTCCGTTCCAATAACAGCGTCAGACGGCGCGCCAAATCGACCCCACGGCGCTGGATACCCACCAGCATCAGGCGTTCCGCGTCCGCTCCATGCCGTTCAATAACTTCGCTTGCCAGACGATCCAAAGTTCTCGCCATATCTTCCCGGTTCAGCAGGGTCAATTCCATACAAAACTCCGCGTGGCATGTTCTGAAAACGCCGTCTTTTAGGGCACAACGGTCACAGATTGATGAAAAACCCTCTTTGAAGGTTTTCGCCGCCCACCGGATCTCCTTCAAATTTGGGGGTCGCCGGGTGGAAAGACACGAAAACCGATCGCTTTACGGCGCGGCAAAGCTGCGACCTACTCGCAATTTTCGGGGCTGCTGACTTTATCAACAACTTGACAGGCATCTTATATTTTTTCCTCCGGCAAGCAAAGCGTTTTGCTCTTACTCCATTGACAAAGCTCGCCGCTGTTCTTAATTTTCTCTTCGTATATTACCCTTGAAT
>JAEXGX010000067.1 GCA_023450535.1 Pseudomonadota bacterium
GCCGACTACTGCGTAGTCAAGCCACTGGACCAGTTCTCCGATGAGGAAGCTCCTTTGGCGGTCATTTTTTTCGCGCGGGGTGAGCTTTTGGGCGGCCTGTGCCAACTTGCCTGTTTCTCCCTGGACGATCATCAGGCCGTGACCTTTCCCTTTGGATCCGGTTGCGCCAATATTCTGAGCTGGCCGCTTCATTACGCCCGAAGAGGCATGGATCGCGCAGTGGTCGGAGGAGCAGACCCCTCCTGCCGCCCTTATATGGAAACAGATGAACTCAGCTTTGCCCTGCCTGCCGCATCATTTGTAAAAATGCTTGACGCTGCGCCGCATTCTTTCCTCACAGGCAATACCTGGTCCGCCGTCCGCCGCAAAATAGAAAAAAGCAACGAGCGCTGGAAAAGATAATTTTTTCCGGCACTTCAGCGGGAACATTGGTAGCCCTCGCAGCTTATGTTCCATAAAAAATGAGCGTCGAACTTCAAAAAATCGAAGTCCGACGTTCATTTTTCCATTTACCCACAAAACGAATGTGTGCTAAATGCCATGTTCCCGCCGCCATGCCGCGACATCTTCTACGCTGAGTACAATCATGCTGTGTTTGCGTGCAAAGTCCGCGACTTCCGGCAGTCGCATCATCACCCCGTCTTCGCGGGTCAGCTCGCACAACACCCCACAGGGGGCAAATCCCGCCAGTCGCATAAGGTCCACAGTGGCTTCAGTGTGCCCGCGCCGTTCCAATACCCCGCCAGACCGTGCAACCAGAGGAAACACATGCCCAGGGCGCAACAGATCGTCCGGGCGGGCGTCACGCGCTATGGCAGCCTTGATTGTGGTCACTCTGTCTGCGGCGGAAACACCGGTGGTCACACCTTCTGCCGCCTCAATACTCACGGTAAAGGCCGTTCCCTGACGGTTGGTATTATGTTCCACCATCATGGGCAAATCCAGCCGCTCACAATGCTCGGGAGTCAGACAAAGGCAGACGATGCCGCTGCATTCCCGAATCAGAAGCGCCATTTGCTCCTGCGTAATGTGTTCGGCAGAGTAAATAAGATCGCCCTCATTTTCACGGTTCTCATCATCAACCACGCATACGCCGCATCCGGCGCGCAGGGATTCCAAGGCACTGGCCACCCGTTCGGCGGAAGAGCCGAATTCGTCCAAAAGAGAAGGCTGACGCATGATATGTTCTCCTTGCGGAAAAAGATTCAGGCATCAGGGCGACAAACAGGAAGGAGGGGGGGGGACGCCCGAAGGCGCGATCGCCCGGGAGCCGGGCGACAAAAAACCGATCTCTTCCATCCGGACTGTTACCGTCGGCCCCGGACTCACACCGGGTCAGCACCTTCCCCCGTGGGAAAGCGCTCGCGGGCTTTCCGGACCTGCCGGATTACCGCCGGTGGGGACTTTCACCCCGCCCTGAGATGTGAAATATCATACTCTTGCCAATGCTCGTGTCAAGAAGTGCAAGCACCAAGAAAGCAACATGCAGGCAGCGGATCAGCAGCAGCCGGTATGCTGTTTTTATAATATACTAAAAAGCCCCATGGATTTTGCGATGCAGAGCATCAGCAGGGTCATGATAAGTACCCATGCCAACGACACTATGACGCCTGGCCGCATCATATCGATAATCCGATAGTATCCGGAGGCAAGGGTCACCAGACAAACCACGTCCAGAGGCAAAAGAGAGGTGACAGATACGCTGAAGCCCATGGGAATGGCCAACGCGGCGGGGTTGGTCCCCATTATTGCCGCCAGTGCGGCCAGCGTCGGAAGCATTATGGCAATGATCGCTGTGTTGGTGGGGATGATAAGGTGCACAAGCACCGTGAACAGAGCAATGACAGCAATGGCAACAGGCACGGGCATGAGTGCAACATCGGAAAGGCACAGCCCGGCAATCCTGGCAGTTCCACAGTGCTCCCATACCAGCATGCCGAGAGCGTTGGCCGACCCGATAAACAGGAGGCTTTCCCAGCCAATCTGCCCACGATCACGCTTCCAGTCGATCAGCTCCATACACCTGTGTTTTTGAGAAATCGGAATTATCCATGTAGAAATGAGTAGGGGCGATGCTGTACTGAGCCAGCGGAAGCTTTCCCCGGTCGACGACCATCTCGCCGCTGCGTTTTTGGACAATAATCCAGGAGATGCCGTGCGCATCGTCCCTCTCGGGATAGTCAGCCCGGAAATGCCCTCCTCTCGATTCTTTACGCGCCAGAGCCGATTTCAGATACACTTCCGTCAGCCGGGCCACACCTCTGGCTTCCTCAAGTTTTCCAAGATAATGCGGATCTTCCGCGCCTGTTGCGGGGATGACGTTTCGCTGCAGTTCCTTCAGGCGATTCAACCCATTGCTCAGGCCCTCTCCTCTCTTGAGAATGCTGACGTCGATGGGAAGGCACCCAAAACACCGCCCCGTATCTGGCCCTGTATAATCTTCTTCTTGGCAATCCGCGCCTCGCGCTGGATCAAGCAGATTAACTTTCAGATTACACATGACTTGAATCGGGCGGCTACGCCGCAAGTGAATTGCACCTACTCCGGATATTGGGGGCTTCGCGGCGCCTTTAGCTGTTGGCGTGAATCGCCTTACGGATAAAGAGAGCAGAGATGAGTCTCGTTGGACTCGACTCCGCAAGCATTTTCAAAGTAAAAATACTCTCATTCTGAAACAACTCTAAAGCCATAACAAAGCGGGTCTCTCCCTGATTTTGGAAGAGACCCGCTACTTACAGCCTATTCAGCGTGGAAGCTTATTCTTCTTCCCACTTGATGAAGCCCGGCTGCACGTCTACCATCGCGTTGACGATGAGTTCGACAAGGCCGCCGTACTGGATAGAATACTTTTCAAGCATGTTGTTCTGCTCAAGCAGTTCACGAATCTGGCCCTTACAGTTGGAGCAAGGAGCACAGACATACTTCTTGATGGAGGGATCCATGCATTCGGAGAACGCCCCCGCGATCTGCTCCATCTTTTTGCGTCCAGAGACATTCATACGCCACTGTTCCGCATTGTTGCGGGTAATGATAGCGAAACCGGAACCGCCGCCGCAGCAGTAGTTCTCCACGCCATGAGGAGTCATTTCACGGAACTGCGGGCAGATGGCGTGCAGCACATCGCGCTGGGGCTTCACCACGCCCATCAGGCGCACCAGGTTGCACGGGTCATGCAGCGTGACGGGGAAATCGTTGCGGCTCGGGTCAAGCTTGAGCTTGCCGCCCAACACGATGTCTCGCAACACGGGGAAACAGCTTTCGCGCGGGATGTTCAATTCCTGAGGTAGGACGCGATCCGCGATAACGGTCAGAGCCTTGTGGGCATGGCCACATTCACCGAGTACAATGCGCTTCACACCCAGTTTTTTGGCTGCTTCCGCATGCTTGAGTGCCACGCGCGCGGCCTGAACGTCGTCATAGAACACGCCGTAGTTCACCGAGTCGTACCCGGCGATTTCACTACTCAGAGTCCAGGACAGGCCAGCGGCTTCAAAAATGATGGAGAAGGCCGCGATATTGTCGGGCCAGGCCAACATTTCGCCCGCATTGTGGATGAGCAGAATATCTGCGCCTTCCACGTCCCACGGGGTCTTGAACTCATAGCCGGTGGATTCCACATAATCCTCGTCGATGAATTCAATGGTTTCCTGCACCACGTCCTTGGTCATTCCCGTGGAAGACCCCTTTTCCAACTGGAGCACTGTGCCTTTTTCATGCAATTCACGAGGGGCCCAGCCAAACTCCTGACTGAACAGTTTGCGCAATTCACGGGCAATAAGCCCGTTGTCCACGCCGATGGGACACACCTGGGCGCAACGGCGGCACAGGTTGCAGCGATAGGAAAGCTCGGCCAGACGGGCCACAGTCTTCCAGTTCAGTTTGGTATCGCCATAGCGCCACTTGGCAAAGGGCTCCTTCTTCACATACTGCTTGTAAATGCGGCGGAAAAGTTCAGAACGGAAGTTGGGCCGGTACATTTCATGGCCATTGGTCATCTCGTACAGGTGGCAAGCTTCGGAACAGGAGTTGCACTGGGCACAATAGTCCATGCTGGTGTCCAGCATGGCGAGGCAGGTCCAGTTGTTGTCCGGAGAAAAAAGCTTGCGCACGCCGTCGATGAAACGGTTGACCATTTCCTCTTCTTCCTCGGGCGTTTTGGGCACGGGAATCTGAAGCACATTCATGTCGTCCAGAATACAGCAGAATTCCTGCTTCTGGGCATCCGTATAGGTCTTCCACTCATATGTGCGGTAATCGACCGGCAGCTTTTTCAGCGTGCTTACGTCGACGGTGGTCAGTTGACCTTCTTCCGTGGCGAGGTCGTTGAAATTGATATCATCCATTTTCATTGCAGATTACTCCTTGGAGGCGTCGTCCGTGCCGGTGGAGGTGGCGATTTCAGCCCAGGTCTTCTTTCCGTCTCCCTTAACATGCGGAGCCTTCCAGCTGACAGGGCGATTCAGGTTTTCCAGCAGTTTGGCCTGGATGGCTTCGCTGTCCTGAGTCGGGGTATCGCCCCAACGGATATCGTGCCAGGTAAAATACTTCATAAAGGCGTGGCCCATGAAGCTGTAGGGAACCCATACAAGAATAAAACAGGTCAGCAGAATGTACAGACCGTAGAAGAAGGCAAGAGAACCGGAGGCTGCTCCAAAGGCCAGGGAGAAGGGCACGGCGTCAAACATGAAGATGCCGCCCACGAACGTAAGGCTGAGCGCCAGATAGCCATTGCCATAGCAGATCAGAATAAGGCCGATCAAAGCGTACAGGGCGAAAATACCGAGGTTGAAGAAATGCTCGTTGGTGCTGTACTTGCGCAGTCCCTTGTCCGCGAGGCGGCGGCGGATAAGCCCCAGTGTGCCGAAGAGCACGCCGGCAAAGCCAATGACATTGGCAAGCACCAGCAGGAAGGTCAGAAAGCTGACAAAGCCGCCGGTCAGGCCGGCCGATACGAGTACAGCGATGAACAGCGTCAGCACGAACGCCCCGATCAGGGCGTACAGGCCAACGTGGAAGGGATAGGTGACGTACCACAGGGCACGGTTGTGTTCAAAGGTGGCGTGCAGAAACAGCGCTTCCTTGAGAAAACCCTTGAGCATTCCAATGGTGGATCCGTGCTGCTTTTCCTTCCACCAGGAGGACTTTTCAAGATAACTGCCGCCGTACGTCACGCGCTCAGCGTCTTCATGCGCCACAGGATAAATTTCCCAGCGCAGGTGTTGAGGATGTTTCAGGTAGCCGATGAATTTCATCGCGATGATGGCTACGCAAGCGATCAGGGCCGCATAAGCCAAGAACATAAAAAGCATAGGTCTCTCCTCCAAACTTGCCGGGCGCGGTGCCGCGCTCACGATTAAGCTCCGACCCTGTCCAGGCAGTTCATACCGAATATGAATTCCTCAAGGGAAAACTCTCCAAATAATAGGGCAATATCATCAGAAAAACAAGTACCTGTTCTGAAGCTCCTTGCCCCTGTTCAGCCTTTGAAAAGCGAAAACTCCGGCCCGCTTGCCCATGAAGCCGGAATATACTGATAAATTTTCTGTTGCCTGCCTGCGCAAGCGATGCCATAATTTTCTTGATTGTGCTCGTGTATCGGTTATAGAGCAGTTTAACGTTTTTTTACGTCTGAAACCGGAGCTTGCGCTGCTGCCCATACCTGTACGCCCTGCGGGCCGCCCGTCGGGTGGCTACGCCGCTAGTGAATACGATACTCAAGAATAGTGGAGCGTTGCACGCCTTTATCCGTAAGGCTTAAAACGCCTTACGGATAAAGAGAACAGAGATGAGTCCCGTTCTGCCCGACTCTATAGGCAATTTCAAAGTTAAATTACTCTGGAAAATGAAATTTCGCTAAAATGTAATGTCAATACACTGCGTTCAGCCTTAAAGCAGTCCCACTCTCCCATGCCGAAAAATTTTGCAAAAACTTCATTCAGGAACGTGTATGTCTGTCCCTACCGAATATATTGAAACCTCCGTGTTTGATTTGTTCAAGAGCGGTCCCGGCCCGTCCAGTTCCCACACTATAGGTCCGATGAAGGCTGCTCACGATTTTTTGCTGCTTTGCCGGGAACAGATCGATGACCTGCCCGCACCTGAATCTGCCGGGAAAAGCCGTCTTGCCTTCCAGGTTCGACTGTTCGGTTCTCTCAGCGCCACAGGCGAAGGGCACGGCACAGACGCTGCCGTTCTGGCTGGCCTGCTGGGGCACGAGCCTTCGCGCTGCCCCCCGGGATTTCTTCAGAATCTCCAGGAAGATAAGGGACGTGAGCATACTGTTTTGGCAGGTTCGCAGGAGATCAGGGCATCTCTTTCCCGCATCACGCATGACAGCATTGCGCATAATTTTCCCTACAGCAACACACTGATCATTTCTCTGGTACGAGAAAATGATGGAGCCGAAACCTGCATGGCCTTGCCTCCCGCCCTGCTGGAGCGAGAATACTATTCTGTGGGTGGAGGCTTTATTCAATGGAAAGATTGGACGCCTCCCGAACGCGGCAGACCTGTGCACGGTTACCGCAATATGCGCCAGTTACGCGAAGTCCTTCGGGTAACTGGGCTGACCATCCATGAGCTTATGCTGGAAAACGAAATAGCGATTACCGGCATGGGGCGGGCTGCCATACTGGAACAACTCGACGCACTCATGGAGATCATGATCGCCAGCGTACGGCACGGTCTGGAACGTGATGGCGCATTACCGGGCGCACTGGGCGTACAACGCAAGGCCGCAGAACTTTACGAACGAGCCAAGGCCATGCCTCTGCGCAGCGATCGCTTCATGGCCCAACTCAACGCGTATGCCATGGCCACATCGGAAGAAAATGCGGCCGGAGGCGTTATCGTCACCGCACCCACGTGCGGAGCGTCGGGCGTCATGCCCGCCCTGCTCTATGCCCTGCGCCACGACATCGTCGTAGGCGACCGGGCTTTGCGCGAAGGTATGCTGGCTGCTGCGGCCGTGGCATTTCTGGCCAAGCGCAACGCCGCCATTGCCGGGGCTGAAGTCGGCTGTCAGGGCGAAGTGGGGGTGGGGTCCGCCATGGCGGCGGCGCTTGCGGCTCATGCCCGGGGATGTTCTGCTGTCACGGCGGAAAATGCGGCAGAAATAGCCCTGGAGCACCACCTCGGGCTGACCTGCGACCCTGTGGGCGGATATGTCCAGATTCCCTGTATCGAACGCAACGCCATGGGCGCACTCAAGGCGTACAACGCCTACCTCATCGCTTCAACGGAAAACCCCTGGCATCACCGGGTAACGCTGGATTCCGTCATCTCCGCCATGGCTGAAACAGGCCGGGAAATGAACGCAAAATTCAAAGAAACATCACTGGGAGGTCTGGCTGTCAGCATGGTGAACTGCTAAAATTCCTCGGCACTCCTGATACCGAGACGCTCAGACGTTTTCCTGATATGACAGGGGAGCCGATGGGTGCCCCTCAAAGGGGGGGGCACCAGTCTTGATATCACACATTTTTTTTCGTAACCTAATAACATATTCATTTTGTATGGTTCCTTTGTAGCCAGCTCCCCTTCTCAAACGGGAGCGCATTTGTACTTGCCAGAACGTCACTTGTCTTT
>JAEXGX010000108.1 GCA_023450535.1 Pseudomonadota bacterium
ATCACGAACGAAACGATAACGCGCTCATTCAGCTTGTCCCCTTCAAAATTTCTCAGGAAGAATTCGGCGTGGATATCCTGCGGGTACAGGAAATCATCCGCATGATGTCCATTACCAAAGTACCCAACTCCCCATCTTTTGTGGAAGGGATCATCAACTTGCGAGGCAAGGTTATTCCCATTATCGACCTGCGCAAACGTTTCGGCATGGAACTCACAAATTATAATGAAAAAACACGAATCACAGTCATGGATCTGCAGGGACAGGTGGTGGGTTTTGTCGTGGATGCCGTACGAGAAGTGTTACGAATCCCAAAATCTACCGTTGAAGACCCGCCGCAGGTCGTGGCCGGAGTTGGTTCGGAATATCTCAAAGGGGTAGGAAAACTTGATGACAGGTTGCTTATTCTGCTCGATCTCGATCGTCTGCTTTCCGAAAATGAAAAAAACGCGTTAGCCGGAGCAGTTTCAGCTCAGGCGAGTTAGACAGAGCCCGGGCCTTCACACAAGGGGCCTCAGGCCCCTTGTGTGACCATTGACAAATCCTGCATACACAGGCTTTTCGCCGCCAGCAGCTCGTTTTCACGAAAATTCGCCGGGGAGAAAGACACGAAATTCGGGCAGGTAACGCCGGAAGTGAATTCCAGCTATACCCTCTTCCGGGAGGCTGTTGATTTTATCAGCAGCCTTATTTTACTTTTCACGGGGCATGGGAAGGCCGAGGCTCCGCATCCGCGCACGCAGTGTGGTATAATGAATGCCGAGCACGTCTGTCACGCTGTTTTCCCCTGTCAGCTTGCCCCCGCATTTCCCCAGCACTGCTTTGATGTATCTGTTTTCCATTTCCGCCAAAGTCGGCCAACCTTTCGCCAAATTGTTCCCCACATCCAGATCGTCTTGCATCCCCTCTTCTTTCTGGGGCAGTTCCTGTTCTATTTCAAAATGCAGCGCACCGCTTTTGCCGCGCGCAAGGATCATGGCTCTCTCCACCACATGCTCCAGCTCACGCACATTGCCCGGCCAATCATGTGCATACAGTTGCATCAACTCCGTATCGGGGATACGCACTGTTTCAGAAAGTTCAAACAGCTTCGCTTTTACATGAAGAAAATGGCGTAACAAAGTCGGAATATCTTCCTTTCTTTCCCGAAGCGGCGGCACCCGAATGGGAAAAACGCTAAGTCTGTACCACAAATCCTTGCGAAAGCTTCCCGCTCTGACTTTCTTGCACAGATCCGCATGGGTTGAAGCGATAACCCGGACATCAAGCTGCATGGGTTGCGGGTTACCCACCCGGGTAATACTGCCGCTCTCCAGCACCCGCAACAGGCGCACCTGAGCAGAGAGCGACATTTCCCCTATTTCATCCAATACCAGAGTTCCCCCTTGAGCAGCTTCAAAATAGCCGCGCCGAGTGCTTGTCGCCCCGGTGAACGCGCCCTTCTCGTATCCGAAAAGCTCGCTGTCCAACAAGGTTTCCGGAATGGCCCCGCAATTGATCTTGACAAGTGGCCCTGCTTTGCGTGGAGACAGCTCATGGATAGCATCAGCAACCGACTCTTTCCCCACGCCGGTCTCTCCCATGATGAGTACCGTGCTCGCACACGGAGCGACCTGCTCCACCATATTTCGTACCGAAGTAAGCCCGGAGCAGACAAACAGTTTGTCCCTGCCAGAAGTCAGGGAACGTTGTACAGGCATGGCCGGAAGATTTCCAGACAAGTCACGGGCCAGTTCCTCCACAAAACCGCCTGTGACAATCCGAAGATTCGCCAGGTCTTCTCTCGCAAAAGCATTATATTCGTCTGACCAAAAATTGATGACAAAGGTATACGCTTCGTTCCGACAAACCGGCAGACGAACCACTGAGCGATGCCGCAGAAAAGGAAGACTTTCCGCCACCGGATTCCCTTCCGTGTACCCTTTCTTATAAGGATCAAGATTCGCCACAATTACAGGTTCATCGAGTCTCTCCCATAACAAAAGCGGTAATTCTCGTCCTTCCCGACGCACCATGACCGGCCTGGATTCCAGAGTATCCACCATGGTGATCACATTTGTATGGTCAGCAGGGATATACAGGCCGTTGATCCGCGTCACAGGCAGATGCTCCTCGAGAAACTCCCGCAGGCAAGCAAACGTCTGGTACAAACCGCGCGTACGATAGATAAGCTGAAACGACAGAGCGCTGGCACGCAACGAGGCGTCGTCAAATTTCATGCTGCATTCTCCTGAAAAAAACTTATTTTATTTGTAAAACACAAACTTCAAATTATATTTTCACAAATATTCTATTCGATCAAATTTTTTATCCTACTGTTTTATTTAATATTATATTATGGCATAGAATTTGCTTTTCCTTCAGCATATTTCACTCTCACCACATGTGTCCCTTACGGGGCCTGAAGGAGAAGAACATGCCTCCGGTCATCAACCAGGAATTATGCATAGGCTGCGGAACATGCGCCGATATCTGCCCCATGAATGTCTTTGAACAGGATGCGCCCAAAACCGAACCACATGTGGCCTACGGCGAGGAATGCTGGCACTGCAACGCCTGCGTGCTCGACTGCCCGAAAAAGGCGGTCAGCTTGCGTATTCCCCTTAATTACATGCTGCTCCATGTGGATGCATCCCAATTCAAGGAGTAAATCATGATTACTTTGAAAAATACGCTTGAAGCAGACGTCCTGGTTGTAGGGGGCGGCATCGGTGGCCTGTGCGCGGCTATTTCCGCAGCACAGGGAGGCGCGCGGGTCATAGTTCTGGAAAAAGCCAACAGCAAACGCAGCGGCTCCGGAGCAACCGGCAACGATCATTACACCTGTTATTATCCCAAGGCCCACGGCAGCGATGTCAGCGTGATTCTCAAAGAACTATTAGACAGTATGCTTGGCCTCTGCCACGATACCAAACTTTCCGTCCGCTTTCTGGAACGTTCCATCAGTATTGCCGACAAATGGCATGAATGGGGCATCAATATGAAGCCGTTCGGCGACGATTACGTCTTCATGGGGCACGCCTTCCCCGGACGCCCACGCATCTTCCTCAAATACGACGGCCACAATCAGAAACAGGTATTGACCGCACAGGCCAAAAAGGCCGGAGCGCAGATACTCAACCATCACCCGGTGCTGGACTTGCTTCGCAATGAAGACGGCATCACCGGAGCGCTTGCTCTGGATATGAGCGGCAGAGAACCAGCCTATACGGTTGTCCGTGCACGCAAGGTAATCATCGCCACAGGCGCGGCCTCCCGGCTTTATCCCCCGGCTGGCACTCCCGGCTGGATCTTCAACACCGCTTTCTGTCCTTCCTGTACAGGATCCGCCCAGGCGCAGAGCTGGCGTATCGGGGCGAAGCTCGTAAACATGGAACTGCCCAACCGGCATGCCGGGCCGAAATTTTTCTCCCGTGCGGGCAAGAGTACCTGGATCGGCGTGTACCGCTACCCCAACGGTGAGCTGCTCGGCCCCTTTGTCAAACAGGCCACGCGGGAAGTAGGCGACATTACCTGTGACGTATGGAATTCCGCCTATACCGATGTGCTCATGAACGGCACCGGTCCCGCTTACATCGACTGTACCAATACCAGCCCTGAAGACATGAAATTCATGCGGGAGGGCATGATCAGCGAAGGCCTTGGCGCACTGCTCGATTACATGGACAACAACAATATTGATCCTTCCCGGCACGGCGTGGAGTTCATGCAGTATGAACCGCATCTTATCGGACGCGGTCTGGAAATCGACATCAACGGCGAAACTTCCATCCCCGGCCTGTATGCCGCCGGGGACATGGTGGGAAATTTCCGTTCCGATATTTCCGGTGCGGCCGTATGGGGCTGGATAGCGGGTGAGCACGCCTCCGCCAATCTCTCCGGTACGCCGCACGCAGCGGCCGAAGCCGAGAAATCCGCGTGGACCAAGGAACGCATGGCCTACTACGATACCTTCATGGCACGGCCTACAGGCGCGCATTGGAAGGAAGCGGTCCTTGGCCTCCAGCAGATCATGGGCGACTACGCAGCGGCCGGGCCGCACCGCGTGCGTTCGGAAAATCTGCTCAATGCCGGCCTGAAATATCTGGCAGATCTGCGCTGTAACGCCGAAACAACGGTAAAAGCGGCCAATGCGCATGAGCTGCTACGCACTGTGGAAGCCTTTGAACTTATGGACAATGGCGAAGCGATCATGCACGCCGCACGCGAACGCAAGGAAAGCCGGGGCATGCACCAACGTTCCGACTACACGTTCACCAATCCCCTTCTGAGCGACAAATTTCTCACCGTGCGCAAGGAAGAGGGAAAGGTCATCACCGAATGGCGGCAACGCTGGTCTGCGTAATGCCCCCTGCCCCCCCCATTATGGAGGGGCAGAGGGAGATTATCTCTCCCGGCGGGCACGGGGTGAAGCCCCGGTTTACCAATATTCGGCACGTCCTTCGGGCGGGCTATCCCCTCTGCATATTTTCCGGAGAACTTATGACATTGGAAAAACTACTCACGCCGGGGCGGATCGGCACGATGGAACTGGACAACCGCCTCGTTTTCGCTCCCATCGCCGCACGGGGCGCTGGGCCGGAAGGCACGCTCAGCAACGCGCTCACCCGCTTCTATGAAGAGCGGGCAAAAGGCGGCATGGGGTTGATCATCATGGGACATACCTATTGCTGGCGAGAGGAACAAACTGACGGCTCTATGGGCCTGTGGTGCGACGCCCATATTCCCCCTCTGGCCGAGCTGGTACGCCGGATGCACGCTTACGGTCCCAAAGTGGCCGTGGAACTGGGAGGGCGCGGCACACGCCGTCCCGATGGTCATTCCATCGCGCCCTCACCCGTGCGCTTTGCTTTTGAAGCAGCTCCTCCCAAAGAAATTCCGGTCGAGATGATCGAATATTTTGTGGAATGCTATGGGCAGGCGGCTCGCCGTGCACGGGAAGCGGGTGTCGACGCCGTGGAAATCCACGCCGCACACGGCAAGCTCGTCAGTCTCTTTCTCTCCGCGTATAGCAATCGGCGTAATGATGCCTACGGCGGCACGTTGGAAAAGCGTACGCTTTTTCCCCGCCAGATTGTGGCGGCCATCCGCAAAGAGGCGGGTGAAGATTTCCCCATTATATTCCGCTTCAGCGCAGACGATATGGTCGAAGGCGGCAATACCGCCGCAGACGGGCAGGAGATCGCCCGAATCATGAGCGCCGCCGGAGTCGACGCCTTTGAATGTTCCGCCGGAAATCAAGAAAAGGGATGGAATACCTCATTTAACTACTTCTTTCCCAAAAACTGCATTGCGCACCTTGCGCGCCCCGTTGGAGAAGCGTCCGGCAAGCCTGTCATTGCTGTGGGTAAAATCAATGATCCCCTTGTGGCGGAACATTTGCTGGAAGAAGGCGCGGCGGACTTCATTTCCCTGGGGCGTCCGTTCATCACCGACCCCGACCTGCTCACCAAGGCGAAAGAAGGCCGTTACCGCGACATCAAACGCTGTATATACTGCCTGAACTGCTTTACCTACAAATCCCGCAAGGATCGCATCCCCACGGCGGGGATCACCTGTACGGTGAATCCCGCCGCCATGCGCGAGGCGGAATTCCCCGCTCCTGAACCGGCTGTATCTCCCAGGCGCATTATGATTGTAGGGGGAGGACTTGCGGGAATGGAAGCGGCTCATACTCTTGCCGAACGCGGACACCATGTGGATCTGTATGAAAAAGAGACTGAACTCGGCGGCCAGTGGATTGTGGCGGGTAAGGCGGAATACAAGTCCGATTTCCGTACTCTTGTCCCTTGGATGCTTAACGCCATGAAACAGGCTGGCGTCAACATCCATACGGGGGTTGACGTGGATCGCGGATTTCTGGAAGCCCAAAGACCTGATGTTGTCGTGTTGGCTACTGGAGCAGTACCGCGCGGTCTGCCTCCGATGGATCGCCCAGCCCACGGCGGCCCAACCGTGGTGCAGGGCATGGATGTGATCATGGAGCGCGCGGAAGTGGGGGATCGCGTCGTTGTCGTGGGCGGCCGCTACATCGGAATGGAAGTTGCCACAAAACTGGCGAAACAAGGCAAGGACGTGTCCTTGCTGGAAGCACTTGAAATCGGGCAAGGAGGTATTCCTCGCCTAGTGGGCATCTACCGCAACGAAATGGTCGCGGCAAAAGTGCGATTCTATCCCAATTCCCCGCTCATGCGCCTGAACAGTGAAGGAGTGGATGCAGCCAATAACGGCTCCATGCTGACCTTGCCCTGTGATACCGTGGTTCTGGCTATTGGCACGGTCCCGGTCAACGGACTCGTCAAAGACCTGGACGAACTGGGTATGGAATACCACGCCATAGGCGACTGCCGCCAGATCGGCGACGCGCTGTACGCCATCCGCGAAGGGGCCTTGCTCGGCAGAAAGCTTTAATCAGAATGTTGATACACCAGGGCTTGTCTCTGCTCTCATTATCCGTATGAAGCTTCGCTCCTACGGCTAAAGGCGCCCCGAGCCCAGCGCCATTTTTCCGGGGGAGATAATCTCCCCCGGCCCCCCACAATATAACTTACATAATAATAGGGGTATAGGACGCAGTCCTGCACCCCATTTACCGGAAATAGTGAACACCTAAAAAAGGAGAGAATCATGTCCCGTCTGACCAAACTCATGGCTTCCGCGCTGCTCATGCTCGGCCTTGCCCTGCCCTCCGCTCCGGCGGCCTGGGCCGGACCCTACCCGGATCGCCCCGTTACTGTCGTCTTGCCCTTCGGTGCGGGTTCCGGCGCGGACCGCATTATCCGAGTCATGCTCCCGAAAATGGAAGAGCTCTTGGGGCAGAAAATCATTCTCGATTACAAGACCGGCGGCGGAGCCGTGGTGGGCAGTAACTATTTCATGACCACCAAGCCCGACGGCTATACCTTGTTGTTCTACAATCAGCCGCATATCACCATGCAGTCCACCTTTCAGAAAACCGCCTATAGCAATGACAACCTTATACCCATCTTCGGGGCGACATGGCGCCCGGACACGCTCAATGTCCTTGCAGACGGGCCGTTCAAGACCCTTGATGACCTCATTGAATACGCCAAGGAAAACCCCGGCAAACTGACTGTGGGCACTACCGGCTCCCTTTCCAGCAACCACCTTTCCTTCGCGTTGTTCTCCAAACTGACTGGCTTGCAGATGACCCGCGTACCTTTCAACAGCGCGGGCAAGATGAATGCAGCACTGTTGGGCGGACAAATAGACGCGACCTTCAACAATCTGCAATGGCTGACCATGTATCCCGGCAAGCTGCGGGTGCTGGCCACAGCTTCCAAAGAGCGCCTGCAGCCCGACATCCCCACGTTCACCGAACTGGGTTATCCGGAAATGGTAGACATCTCGGCTATTAATATTCTTTATGCACGCAAGGGCACACCCGATGGAATCGTGGAAAAACTACGCGCCGTGTTTGCCCCTCTGCTCACCGATGAAAGCATCAAGGCAGAATTCATCAAACTGGATATAGGCTACGGCATGTTCGACCACACGCAGGTTCAGGCCATTACGGAACTTGCCATTAAGCAGACTGAAGAAGCCAAGGACGCCATCAAAGCTTCCATGCAGTAAGCTAAATCGAATATCATAATTGGAGGTGCAGGGCGTACTACGCCCTGACGGAGGAACTTGAGTGGGCGAATAGCCCACTCAGAGTGTTGAAAAACCGGGGCTCTGCCCCGCACCCCGCCGGGGGAGATAATCTCCCCCGGCCCCCCATAATTATAACATAGTGTAATAATTGGGGGTGCAGGGGCATCATGCCCCTGCCAAGGGCAGTTTGAGGGGGCGAGAAGCCCCCTCAAGGACTTTTTCAGCCTACACGACTTTTTTGGAGGACTTCATGCTGGACATGGCTTTGCAGGGATTGCTGGGCGTTTTGCAGCCCATCAATATCCTGACGCTGATTCTGACCGTCAGCCTTGGCATCATCATCGGGGCGCTTCCCGGTTTCGGCGCCGCAACCGGGCTGATCCTCGTATTGCCGCTGACCTACAACCTCGACCCCGGAACAGCCTTTGTGGCCCTGTGCGGCGTGTACGTCGGCGCGGAATACGGCGGCTCCGTATCCTCCATCCTGCTGAATACGCCCGGCACAGGCGGAGCCGTGGTCACCTGCTTTGACGGATTTCCCTTGGCCCAACAAGGCAAGGCGCGTGAAGCCCTGTTCATTTCCAATATCGCCAGTTTTTCCGGCGGTATTGTTTCCGGCCTGGTCATGCTCTTCTGTATGCCCATCCTGGGCGGCGCAGTACTGCATTTCGGCGCGGGGGAAATATTTGCTCTGGCCGCCATCGGCCTGCTGCTGGTTGGCTCCATCAGTGCTGGCGACCCGCTCAAGGGTATTGCTTCAGCAGCTTTGGGCGTATTCATGACCTGTATCGGCGCGGACGCCTTCATGGGCAATCCGCGCTTTGATTTCGACATTCCCATTCTTATCGGCGGCATCCCCTTCATTCCGGTCATGCTGGGCGTCTTTTCCGTGCCGCATCTGCTGCGGCTGGCGCTGGGCAGACAAGACGGCGCACAAGCCGTTGCCATGCAAAACATGAGCATGCGTGAAAATGCCCGCATTTTCCTCAAGGTATTCCGGGACATGTTCTCCCGCATGAAACTTCTGCTTCTTCGCTCCGGACTGTTCGGAGTGCTCATCGGCATCGTACCTGGAGTCGGCGGTTCCGTAGCCACCATGGTTGCCTACAGTTCCGCAAAGCGTGGTTCAAAGCATCCTGAGGAATTTGGAAAAGGTGCGCCGGAAGGTATCGCTGCGCCGGAAGCCAGCAACAACGGCCTGGTGGGCGGCTCACTCATTCCTGTTCTGGCGCTGGGCATTCCCGGCTCTCCCTCAGCCGCGATCTTCATGGGGGCCATATTCCTGCATGGGATGACCCCCGGCCCCAATTTTCTCGTTTCGCAGGGCAATCTTGTTTATTTGCTGATCATGGCCGTCTTTCTGGCCGCCGTAGTCCAGCTTTTGCTCGGTTTCCTTACCATCGGTTCCTTTGCCAATATCTTGAAGGTTCCCCCCTATCTGCTTTTTCCTTCCCTGCTGGTGGTGTGTTGCATCGGCGCGTATGTGGTACGTGGTCTGGAGTTCGACATGTGGCTCTTCTCCGGCTTCGGCCTTGCCGCCTTCTTTCTGCTACGCCTTGGCTTCAATCCTGGAGCGTTCATTCTCGGCATGATCCTCGGCGGCATCACGGAAGGCTCCCTGCTGGAAACCCTGACCCTGGCCCGTGCTCAAGGAGGCTTACTGACGTACTTCATGGGCCGTACCATTGCCATGTTCATCATCGGTCTGGTCATCATCTATTTCGCATACCGTCTGTTCATGGCTTGGCGCGCACATGGCCTGTGCGCAAAAACTCACTCCGCCACTTGCGCGGAACAAAGTACGCCCGGCCCCTGGTCCGGTTTACGCGGTTATGACGCGGCCTACAGCATTCTTGTGCTCGGAGCGAGTGTCTGGCTGTACAGCATGCTTGGCGGCCTCGCTCCCTCAACGGCTCTTTTCCCGCGTATCGTACTGACTGTGCTGATTATCAGTATGGGCGCACTGCTGGGCAAGACCATCTTCTTCGGCAGGCTATACGCAGGCAAGGCAGATTCCCCTTTCAAAGGCACACGCTGGGCAGCGCTTTCTGGTGTACTGATCGTATGGTTCCTGTACCTTTGGCTCGTCGACGTTATCGGCTTCTATGCTTCATCCTTCCTGATGGTGCTGGCGCTGACCATTATCCTCCGCACTATCGCAGGTGAAGTCAGCTCCGGCAGATCGCTGTCGGCCTGTCTGGCATACAGCGTCATCTATGGCATTGCCACCTACCTGGTTTTTCATTTTTTCTTCGGCATCGTTACACCCGCAGGGCTGTTTGTTTAGTCAGGTGCTAGCCCTCTTTCATGAGAGCAATTCATAAGTGAATTGGCAAAATGATGATAAACTGGGGCTCCGCCCCGCCCCCCTCCGGGACCGATCCGGTCTGGCAGGGAGATAATCTCCCCCGGCCCCCATAATTATAACATACTATAATAATCGGGGGTGCAGGGTGTACTACGCCCTGCCAAGGAGAGTTTGAGGGGGCTCCTCGCCCCTTCAAGGGCTTTTTCAACAGCCAGAGCAATTCACTTGTGAATTGCTCTTATGAGGGGGATCGGGGGAAATCATTTCCCCCGACGGGGTACGGGGCAGCGCCCCGAAAACACAAACAGAAAACACAAACTTTTGTGGAGCTCTCATGGCATTCTCCCATCTTTTCGCGCCCGGCAGGATCGGCACGCTTGAAGTGCCCAATCGCTTTGTCCAGGGCTCCGTGCAGACCCGCTGTGCTGACGCCGACGGCTACGTCAAGCAGGAACTTGTCGACTATCACAGCGCACGCAGCCGGGATGGCAAAGGCCCTGGGCTGGTCATCGCCCAGCAAACTTTTGCCTGGCCCGCCGTCAAACTGGATCAGGGGCTGGCCCTATGGGATGACAAATACATCGAAAAACTCGCCTCCCTGGCTGCGGCCATCAAAAACGGCGGCTCACGGGCCATTCTCCAGCTCGGCGGAGCAGGTTCCCGTCTGGCCGGCGTGGAAATGGCACCATCCCCTGTGACCGGCTCCTGGAACATGAAACGCCCCCGCGAAATTTCCCGCGAGGAAATGATGCACTACCTCAAGTGTTACGCTGAAGCGGGCCGCCGTTTATATGAGGCGGGATTCGAAGGCTTCTCCCTGCATGGGCGGGCGGGAAAATACATATCCCAATTTCTCTCGCCCTGGAGTAACCGCCGGACGGACGAGTTCGGCGGGAGCCCGGAAAATCGCGTACGCTATCCACTCATGATTATAGACGCCATACGGGAAAAGACACAGGACGGCTTTCCCGTCGTCATGGGCACATTCAGCTACGAGGGCATTGAAGGCGGACTTTCTCTGGAAGAAGGCATTGAACAGATCGCCCGCATGGCCGAGCACGGGGTGGATGCCTTTCTGCTTGCGTCCGGCGGCCAGGAAAGTCTTTACCTGGAATGTCCACCCTATCCCCTGCCTGACATTCCCGGTCTGGAGGATATTGCGGCAGTGAAAAAAGCTCTGCCGCAGGCCACCATCATTGCTAACGGCGGAATCCACGACCCGCTGGAAGCGGAAAAAATACTCGCAGAGGGCAAAGCCGATTTTATCGGCATTACCCGCCCTTTGCTTGCCGATCCGGATTATGTGGACAAGGTGCGACGCAATGATCTGCAAAATATACGTCAGTGCCTGCGCTGCAACAACTGCCAGACCTGGGCGAATCGCCCGCATCTGGCGGGTCGGGGAATGTGCTGCACGGTAAATCCCGCACTAACCGTAGAAAAGGCTCTGGAAATACATCCTGCGGAACAAAGGAAAACCATCGTCGTCGTAGGCGGAGGATTGGCGGGCATGTCGGCAGCAGCCACACTGGGCGAACGCGGGCATCGCGTCATCCTGCATGAAAAAACAAATGAGCTCGGCGGCCAGTGGCTGGCAGCCTCTGCCGGAAAAGATAAGTTCCACTTCCGCACTTTCATCCCCCATCTCACAAAACGCATGACGGACGCGGACGTGGATATCCGGCTTTCTTCCCGGCCTGGCAAAACCGCCATTCTCGCGGACAAGCCTGATGCAGTGGTATTTGCCACGGGCGCAACACCCCGCCCTCTGCGCGGTGCAGAAATTCTGCCCGGCACAAAGGTACAGCGCCTTTTCGCCATTGATGTGCTGCGCGGAGCTTCCGTGCCCGGCAAAAAAGTTGTCGTTCTGGGAGGGCGCTATATCGGCATCGAAACAGCTCTTCTGCTGGCGGAAAAGGGATACGATATCTCTCTGGTGGAAATGACCGAAATCGGCAAGGGGCTGATCATCCGCATCAAACAGGTGCTGTTCCGCAGGCTGGCGGCTTCCGGCATCCGTCTCTTCCCGAGCTCCTCACTGTTCCGCGTCACTTCACACCAAGTGGAAGTGGCGCATGGTAATGCGGTGCTCCCGCTGGACGCCGATGCCCTGATTCTGGCTATCGGCACGGAATCGGACAAAACCTTGCAGGACAAGGATTTTGGCGTCCCTACCTACCGGATCGGAGACTGTGATCATATCGGCGACGCCAGAGAGGCCATCGCCCAAGGGGCTGAACTGGGGGTGAAACTGTAAACAGCAGAATACGCAAATCCTCGGAACAGCCGATTCTGAAAAGAGTCGGCCGTTCCTGTATTTTTATCCGGCAGTGGCTTCTTCGCTCATAAAGCGGCGAATCCGGATTAGATTTGCCGCAAAGGCCGCGTCCGTCACATCCCGAGGCCGCGCCTCTGCAATATTCACGCTGCGCACAATACCACGCCCCATCCCCATGATGTGAACAACATCGGCGAGCAAACAGGCCTCAGACATGTCATGCGTTACCAGCAGCACGGTCATATGCAGATGTGCTTGTAAAGATACGAGCAATGTCTGCATCTGTTCTCTCGTCATGGCGTCCAAAGCAGCAAAAGGTTCATCCATGAGCAAAACCAGCGGTTCGAGCGCCAACACGCGGGCCAGTGCCACACGCTGACGCTGCCCCCCCGAGAGCTGAGCAGGCAATCTTTCGGCGCAGTCTGCCAACCCTACCCGATCCAGCCATTTTTCCGCCTTTCGAGTGGCCTGTTTTCTGGTACAGCCTTGAGCCGTCAGACCCAGTGCGATATTATCCCTGGCGCTCAACCAGGGAAAAAGTGCCGCATCTTGAAACACGACGCCCCGATCGGGTCCGGGGTGCAAACAAGGTTCACCCCGCAACGTCACCCTCCCGGAATCGGGTTTGATAAAGCCTGCAAGAATATCGAGTAGAGTTGTTTTGCCGCAGCCAGAGGC
>JAEXGX010000166.1 GCA_023450535.1 Pseudomonadota bacterium
ACCACGGACTGCCCCACAACAAGCGGCAGAGCCAGCCATGCCAGTTTGCCGAGCCGGGGATGCCGCAGTCCGGGGCAAATCTTCAGCCCGCCGCCTCGCGCCGCAATATACGGCAACAGGAAGGCTCCGACAAAAGCCCCGGCCAGCACGCCCCAGCAGAAACCTTCCATACCCCGCGCCAGGCCAAACGCGGGCAGAGTCACACCGCCCAGGAGAATGAAACCGTTATATATCAACGGCATCAGTGCAGGTACGGCGAACTGCCTCCGGATATACAGCAGAGCGGAAAGGCAGGCTCCGGGCAGAAAAAAAACCTGAGCAGGCAGCACAATACGCAAAAAATGCGCCAGCCGTATATGCTGCTCCGCAGAGAACCCCGGCGCGACAAGCTGCGCCAGAGGCGAGGCAAACAGCCAGCCCAGCACGGCAAGCACAAGAATCGCCAGCGTCGCCCAGGTAAACACCACGCCGAAAAAACGCCAGCCGTCTTCTTCGTCATCTTCAAACAGACTGCTCAGAAGCGGGATCAGAGTAATGGAAATATAGCCGCCAGCCAGAAGATAGTTGACGAAATCCGGAACCACAAACGCCGTAAAATAGATATCCGATTCGCCCGCCGCGCCAAACTGCCAGGAAATGACCTTGTCCCGCGCCAGCCCCATAAATCGGGAGAGCAGTACGCTGAACCCCATGATCAGGGCGGCGGCCCCCATTTTCTGCCGGGCGCTCAATATCGCCATGTTCCCGCTCCATTTCCATATACGTCGCCGTATGCGCCGCCTTCTGCGCCAACCCGTTCCACCAGCCGCACTGATTCGGGAGGAACAAGCACATATTCCGCCACACGCTGGTCCACGTCATCCTTCATAAGTTGCCGGGTCAGATGGTACAGGCCGTCCGATTCCAGGCTACAGTCAAAAAAACGCAATACGTTCCCTTCCAGCTTGTGGACCGTGGTCCAATGATCCGCACGGGGCCGCACGCTGAACGCCTCATAGCGCCGAAAGCGGAAAACCGCACTCCGCCCCAGCTCCGGCCGCGCATAGTCGGTCAAAGCCTCCCACACGTCGCCGCAGGGCTCCTTCTCACCAAAGGGCGCACTGACCCGCAGGGGAAAGCTTTGTGCAAGGCGTTCAAAAAACGCGTCCACCAGTTCGATGTAGTCCGTGTTATGATTGAGTATGGCGCGAAACGCCTCTTCATCCCGCGATTGCCGGAGCAACAGCTCGGAAAAAAGGGCCCGAGCCTGAAAAGCGCTGATGCCGTGCACCAGTTGCATGGCATTGAGCACGGCATAGACCGCGCAAAAATTGTCTATCTTGCCTTGAAAAAACGGTGTCATGCCTCTCGCGCGCCCTCCATTGGTTCATTGATACGCCCGGCACAGCGCACATGCGCCAGATGGGGATTTTAAGGCATAGCTCCCCGCTTCTCCAGCGTCAAGAATGGCGGGAATCCACCAGTATCCGTCATATCTGCGCTACTCCCGCCTGCGCGACACAAGGAGCGCCATGTCGACAAGGATATTGGACTGGACAGTAAGCCCCATTATGTGTATTCTATTTGTCGTTCAAGTATATTACCATAACTTGATATATGGATACTTTTACATTTCATCGTCAATGGTAAACCGCTTTAGAGCAATTTCACTTTAAAATTGCTCTGGTGACTGCTTTCGCAGTCACTCGCTGTGAAGGCGTAAGCGCAATTCACTTGCGCGGTTGCAACCCGACGGGCGGCCCGTAGGGCGTACAGGCATGAACAGCAAAACAAGCGCCGGAGCAAGCGTGTTTTTCAACTCTGAAATTGTAAAATTTCAAAGTTAATCTGGTTTAGAGAACCGGAGGCTTCCGCCTCTCCAACCGTTCCCCCGCCGTCAAGGCAAAGGAGTTTTCATGATTCCCGCCAAGGGCAAATACTACTTTACGTCCGAATCCGTTACTGAAGGCCATCCCGACAAGGTCGCGGATCGCATTTCCGACGCCATTCTCGACACGCTTCTGGCTCAGGATCCCGAATCTCATGTTGCGTGCGAAACCCTGGTGACCACTGGCATGGCCATGATTGCGGGCGAAATCACCACCTCCGGTTACGCGGATCTGCCCAGCGTGGTGCGCGAAACCATCAAGAATATCGGCTACACCAGCTCCGACATGGGCTTCGACGCCCAAACCTGCGCCGTCATCTCCTCCATCGACAAACAATCCCCGGATATCGCGCAGGGCGTCAACCGCACCAAGCCCGAAGATCAAGGCGCGGGCGACCAGGGCATGATGTTCGGTTTCGCCAGCAATGAAACGGAAACCCTCATGCCTGCTCCCATCTACTGGGCGCACCAGCTTTCCCTTCAGCTTGCCCGCGTGCGCAAGGACGGTATCGTCGACTTCTTCCGTCCCGACGGCAAGACCCAGGTTTCCTTTGAATATGTAGATGGCAAGCCCGTGCGCATCAATAACGTCGTGGTCGCCACCCAGCACGCCCCGAATGTCAGCCAGGAAGACGTGGTCGAGGCCGTGAAGCGGGAAGTCATCCGTCCCGTGCTGGAAGGCACCGGATTTTTTGACGAGAGCAACTGCGAAATCTTCATCAACACCACGGGCCGTTTCGTTATCGGCGGCCCCATGGGCGACTGCGGCCTGACCGGACGCAAGATTATCCAGGACGCCTACGGCGGCATGGGCAACCACGGCGGCGGTGCGTTCTCCGGCAAGGACCCGTCCAAGGTTGACCGTTCCGCCGCGTACATGGCCCGCTATGTCGCCAAGAACGTCGTGGCCTCTGGCCTGGCGCCCTGCTGCGAAGTGCAGCTCGCATACTGCATCGGCGTAGCGCAACCCGTGTCCGTGCTGGTTTCCTCCCTCGGACGCGGCGAAGTGCCCGATGACGTACTGACCAAGGCCGTGCGTGAAGTGTTCGATCTGCGCCCCTACTTCATCACCAAGCGCCTTGATCTCAAACGCCCCATCTACCAGAAGACTTCGTGCTACGGCCACTTCGGCCGCGAACTGCCCGAATTCACCTGGGAAAAGACCGACGCCGCCAAGGATCTGCTCACCGCCGCCAAAGCGTAAGCAAGACAAGTCCCTTTCTCCTCGTTCACGGGCCGCCGGATTTTCCAGTGGCCCGTCAGAATGTTGATAAGCCGGGGCTCCGCCCCGCACCCCGCCGGGGGAGATAATCTCCCCCGGACCCCATAATTATAATATAAATGGGGGTGCAGGGCGTACTACGCC
>JAEXGX010000179.1 GCA_023450535.1 Pseudomonadota bacterium
GCCGTACCGTTTTCTTGCGTATGACGGTTGCGAAGTCCCGCCTGTACTGCCGCTTTCTCCTTACGCCGTCGTGGTGAGTTCCTTCTCCAAAAATTATGGCTTGGCTGGAGAGCGTGTGGGCTACGTCGCCATTTCCCCTCGCCTGGAAGAACGGGAAACCCTCATGGCGGGCCTTGTTCTTTCCAATCGTACGCTGGGCTATGTTAATCCTCCGGTGGTGGGGCAGTACCTGATGGCTGCCGCGCTCGGAAGTTCTACCGACGAGGCTCTTGCTGTTTATAAAAAACGCAGGGATATGCTGGCTGAGATTTTGACCGAGGCCGGATACGAGTTTCAGTTGCCCAAAGGGACGTTTTACTTTTTCCCAAAAGCGCCGGGCGGAGATGACCTGGCATTTGTTGAGCGTCTCAAGGAGCAGCTTGTTCTTGCCGTGCCCGGATCCGGTTTTGGCGGCCCCGGTTATTTCCGTTTATCCTTTGCCGTGCCTGATGCGGTGATTGCCCGCTCCCGCGAAGGATTTGTCAGGGCGATGAGGGGATGATTTCAGTGTAGACGTATATGCACTTAATTTATTGAAATTATTATATATAAATAACAAAGAGGTGTTATTTTAGCGTAGTAGTTTCAGTATGTTGATAAATGAGATGCGTCTGCTCTGGGGATGATTTTCCCTTTTTCGGCAATTTTCTTGACATCCTGAGCATGAGTCTATAGGTTTTCTTGTTCTTTAAGTCCTTTCCTGCCGATAGGCTGAAGGGCGTCAGGAGTGGTCATGACGGAACTGCACATAGCATTGAACGAAATCTCGCCCGAAGGGATGCGTCTGGTGATCGACGATCAGTCTCTTTGGGCAGACCCCATGCGTGAATTCGGGTTGAAATTTCGTATGGCAAGCCCCCTGTGCGCGGAAGTATTTCTGCTCCCGCAGGCCGACGGGTGTCTTGTGCGCGGGAGTCTTTCGGGTGAGCTTGTGGTTCCGTGCAATCGTTGCGCCGAAGATGCCCGTGTCGTCGTTGAACAGTCATTTGACGAGTTTGAGCCGTACCTTGCGGAACGGAAAGAGTTGGACGACGAAGAAAGCGAGGATTTCGAGATTCCTGAGTCGAGCGCTATTTTTTTCAAAGAGGGCGCTCCGATGTTGGACTTGGGGGGCTTGCTGTGGGAGGAACTGTCTCTTGCTCTGCCGGTTAAACCGTTGTGTCGGCGGGATTGCAAGGGCGTCTGCCCCTCGTGCGGTAAAAACCTCAATGACGGCCCTTGCGGCTGTGGCGAGAGCGAAGGCGATCCCCGCCTTGCCGCGCTTAAACATATCAAGGTAAAAACGAAGGGCTGAGCCCTGATCCAAGGAGACTGACATGGCTGTTCAGCAAAACAAAAAGTCCCGTTCCAAGAAGGGTATGCGTCGTTCCCATGATCGCGTGGCGAAGCCCACCGTCATCTACTGCTCTTGCGGCGCTCCCACCACCCCTCATACTGTCTGCCCCTCGTGTGGCCAATACAAGGGTCGCCAAGTGGAAGCCGCCGCCACTGACGAGCAGTAGGAATGAACAGTAAGTCTGTTATCGCCATTGATGCCATGGGGGGGGATTTTGGCCCTTCCGTTGTGGTGCCTGGCGCTTTACAGGCGGCTCGTGAATGCGGGGCCAAAGTGCTTCTGGTCGGTGTGGAAAGCGCGGTTAAGGATGCCTTGGCCGCGCTTCCCGCTGTAGAGCGCAATGAAGAACTTTTTGAGATTGTCCACGCCTCCCAGGTAGTGGAAATGCGCGAAAAGCCCTCTGAAATATTGCGCACCAAAAAGGATTCCTCCATTCAGGTCGCCTGCCGTCTGGTCAAACAGGGCAAGGCTGACGCCATTGTCAGCGCGGGGCATTCCGGTGCCGCAGTGGCTTGCGGCATGTTCATTCTCGGGCGTATCCCCGGAGTTGAACGCCCTGCCTTGGCGACTATTCTTCCAACCGAAAAAAACCCCGTTCTCCTGCTTGATGTGGGGGCTAACGTCGAGTGCCGCCCGTATCATATTTTTCAGTTTGCGCTGATGGGATCGACCTTTGCACAGGATATTCTCGGGTATGAAACTCCCCGTGTGGGCATTTTGAATATCGGTGAAGAGGAAGGGAAGGGAAATTCCCTGGTCAAGAGCAGCTATGATTTGCTCAAGCTCGCACAAGATATCAAGTTTCTGGGCAATGTGGAAGGCCGGGATCTGTTTACCGGCAATGTCGATGTTGTCGTGTGCGACGGTTTTGTGGGAAATGTGGCATTGAAGCTGAGCGAAGGGCTTGGCTCTTCGCTGACCCATGTGCTTAAACGTGAGCTTCTCAATTCCGGTCTGCTTCCCAAGATTGGTACTTTTCTTGCCAAAAAGGCCTTCAAGAGCTTTGCCAAGGTTGTGGATTACGCGGAATATGGCGGGGCTCCTCTGCTTGGTTTGCAGGGCGTAGCCATTGTCTGCCACGGCGCTTCCAATGTGAAGGCACTGACCAGCGCAACCACCATGGCACACGCTTATGTGACAAAGGGCACTCATGAGCGTTTGGTTACCGCTATCAGCGCTAACGAAGAATTGACCCGTTATGCCCGCTCCGTGTGAGTTTTCATGACCAATTCCTGCCATATCTGCGGCCTCGGCAGTTACGTTCCCCCGAAAATTTTGACCAATCATGATCTTGCAGAATTGGTCGATACTTCGGACGAGTGGATTACCTCGCGCACAGGCATCAGCCAGCGGCATATTCTCGCCAGTGGATCCAATGCGTCTGACGCGGCGATTGAGGCTGCCCGGGGGGCTCTGGCTGACGCCGGAGTTTCGGCCGAAGAGCTGACCCATATTTTTGTCGCCACCTGCTCGCCCGACTACTTTTGTCCCAGTACGGCGTGCCTTGTCGCAGGGCGTCTTGGCCTTTCCTCTAAAGGAGGGGGGCGTGGGGCGCACGTCATGTGCATGGATTTCAACGCCGCGTGTTCGGGATTTCTGTACGGCCTGGAATTGGCCCGTTCAGCTGTGGTATTGCACCCTGACGCCGTTGTGCTGCTTATCGGTGCGGAAGCGTTGAGCCGCCGTATCGACTTTTCCGACCGCAGTACCTGCGTGTTATTTGGCGACGGAGCCGGTGCCGTGGTATTGCGAGGAGGAGCGGAAGGCGGTCTGTGGGGTGTTTGCGATTCTGCCTGTTGCGCAGATGGCTCCCTGCATGACCTCATTGTCATGGGCGGCGGTTCCGCCATGGAAGTGAAGAAAGGCGATGTTTTGCCCGACGGCTTTTTTCTGACCATGCAGGGCAGGGAAGTTTTCCGGCAGGCGGTGCGCAGCATGACGGCGGAAAGTCTGGCGATGCTGGAACGTCACAATATGGGTGTGGACGATATCGACTTGTTCATCGCGCATCAGGCCAACCTGCGAATCATTGAGGCTGTGGGAAGTCGCCTGGGCATAGCCGAGGACAAGGTATTCATTAATGTCCAGAATTATGCCAATACTTCTGCGGCCACGCTTCCTCTTGCCCTGGATGACGCGAGAAGCCAGGGCCACCTGAAGCCCGGCATGAAAGTTCTACTGGCAACATTCGGCGGCGGTATTACCTGGGGCGCAGCCCTGTTGGGGTAAGTCTCCATTGTTTCGATTGAAATTTCTTTTCTTCAGCCGTAGTATCTTCACCCAGTGAGGCAAGCAGTATGAGTGAACTTCTTTCCACGGCTCTTGTTACCGGAGGCTCGCGTGGCATTGGACGTGCGGTGGCCCAGACTCTGGCTGCAGCAGGCCACCAGGTATTTCTGACCTACGTAAGCAAACCGGAAGATGCCGAGCAGACCGTACGCGCCATTACAGAAAGCGGCGGGTGTGCCAGGGCTTTTCGGATGGATGTCGGTGACTCCGATTCTGTTTCCGCGTTTTTCCGGGACGAGGTGCGCGACAAGGTTAAACTCGCCGTACTTGTCAATAACGCTGGCATCACCAAGGACGGCCTTGTACTCCGCATGAAGGACGAAGATTTCGACCGGGTTCTGGGCATTAACCTGCGCGGGGCGTTCCTCTGCCTGCGTGAGGCCGCCAAGATTATGTCGAAACAGCGTCATGGTCGGATTGTAAATATTTCGTCGGTTGTCGGACAAATGGGGAACGCGGGACAAATCAACTACAGCGCGGCCAAAGCGGGCCTTATTGGCATGACCAAATCCGCCGCCAAGGAACTTGCGTCCCGTTCCATTACCGTCAATGCGGTCGCGCCCGGTTTCATTGAAACGGACATGACTGCGGCGCTTTCCGACGAGTCCCGGGACGCCTATGCCAAAGCGATTCCGCTTGGCCGTCTCGGATCGGCGCAGGACGTTGCGGATGCCGTGGCCTTTCTGGCCTCGGACAAAGCGTCCTACATTACCGGACAGATACTGGCCGTCAATGGCGGCCTTTACTGCTAACCCCTCTAACTTTGGCCTTTTGGAGGAATCATGTCTGTTGAAGAAAAGATCAAACAGATCATTAAGGATCAGCTTGGCGTGTCGGAAGAAGAAGTGAAGCCTGAAGCTTCTTTTGTGGAAGACCTCGGCGCGGACTCTCTCGACCTCACGGAACTCATTATGGCGATGGAAGAAGAGTTCGGCGTTGAAATCGCTGACGAAGACGCCCAGAAGATTCTCAAGGTCAAAGACGCTATCAACTATATCGAAAGCAAGCAAAAGTAAGCGCGGGGCACGGCTGTACCCCGTTTCGCGGGCGACCTGCATCCCGAGAAGAGTCTGTGTGCAAAGCAGCCTCTCCTGTGCGGTCGCCCGCTTTCTTTTGGCGAAACATCCCTTTCCGGGGCGTGCCCGGTTACAGTGAGCAAGGAGCAGATATGGAACGCAGACGTGTCGTCATCACCGGCATTTCCGCCATCACCCCGCTAGGCCTTGACGCCGCGAGCAGCTGGGAAGCCCTGTTGGCGGGAAAATCCGGGATTGATCGCATTACCCTTTTCGATACTACCGGTTATGACACGCATATCGCCGGAGAAGTAAAGGGTTTTCAGCCAGAAGAAGTCATCCCCGCAAAAATTTGCAGGCGCATGGATCGTTTCGTCCAGTTCGCCGTTTGCAGTGCCGAGCAACTGATGAAGGATTCCGGATACAGCATTGACGAAAGCAATGCTGAAAATACCGGTGTCATCCTTGGCGTCGGGCTTGGAGGGCTGCACACTATCGAGGTCTTCCATTCCAAGCTTGTGGAAGCCGGACCATCCAGGGTTTCTCCCTTTTTCATTCCCATGTTGATTTCTAACATGGCTCCCGGCCAAGTGGCGATAAATACCGGCGCCAAAGGCCCGAACCTGGTGTTGACCAGCGCGTGTGCCTCATCGTTGCACGCCATAGGTCACGCGTATTCCGAAATTTTGTTGGGGCGTTGTGAAGCGGTGATTACCGGCGGAATGGAAGCCACCATCACTCCGATGGGCATTTCCGGCTTTACTTCCATGAAGGCGTTGTGCACGCAATACGATGACACGCCCCAGAAGGCGTCCCGCCCCTTTGATCTCACCAGGGCTGGTTTTGTTATGGGCGAGGGCGCGGCCATGCTGATGCTGGAAAGTCTTGACTCTGCAAAGGCGCGCGGCGCGAAGATCTATGCGGAAATTGTCGGCTTCGGCGCATCGGATGACGCCTACCACATGGTTGCGCCGCTTGAAACAGGAGCCGGAGCAGCCTCGGCTATGCGCAGGGCGCTGAAGGATGCAAATTTGGATCCGGAAAAGATCCGCCATATCAGCGCACATGGCACTTCGACTCACGCCAATGATGCCGGGGAAACCCGCGCAATTAAAACAGTGTTTGGCGAACACGCGTATAATATCGCCATTTGCGCGAGCAAATCTCAGGTCGGACATATGCTTGGCGCCGCAGGCGGCGCTGCCAGCGTGTTCTCCGTGCTGGCTCTGCAAAGCGGCATGGTTCCCGGAACGATCAATCTGGAAACGCCTGATCCCGAATGCGATCTTAATTACATGAGCAACGGCCCGCAGAAGCTTGACCCCGAGTATGCGATGGTCAATGCTTTCGGCTTTGGCGGCACCAACGCCAGCATCGTTTATAAACGCTTTGAAGACTGAGGGCTGATCCCCTTATAAAGCCAAGGATTATGCGTCATGCAGGAATTGATTCTTCAGGATCCCGAAATCGCTGAGGCGATTTTCAAAGAGAGCCGCCGCCAGACGGGAAAGCTTGAGCTCATTGCTTCGGAAAATTTTGTCTCCACTGCGGTACGGGAGGCGCAGGGCAGTGTCCTGACCCACAAATATGCCGAAGGTTATCCTGGTAAGCGTTATTATGGCGGGTGCGAATTTGTTGACGTGGCGGAAAACTTGGCACGCGATCGCGCCAAGCAACTGTTTGGTTGTGACTATGTCAACGTGCAGCCTCATGCGGGAAGCCAGGCCAACATGGCCGCGTATCTCGCGCTCATCAAGCCCGGTGATACTGTGCTGGGAATGGATTTGTCCCATGGCGGGCACTTGACGCACGGCAGTCCGGTAAATTTTTCCGGCCGCTTCTTCAAGATCCTTTCATACGGTGTGGTCAGAGAGACCGGCCTGATCGATTACGACGGCATGGAACGCCTGGCGCGTGAACACAAGCCTGCCATGATTGTGGCCGGAGCAAGCGCATATCCCCGGGTTATCGATTTTGCCCGTTTTCGCAAGATCGCGGATGAAGTCGGGGCCAAACTGATGGTTGATATGGCGCATATCGCCGGTCTTGTGGCTGCGGAACTGCACCCTTCTCCTCTGCCCTATGCTCACGTTACTACAACCACCACGCACAAGACACTGCGCGGCCCGCGCGGCGGGATGATTCTTGCCAGAAGCGCCGACGTCGAAGACGCGGAAAAGCGTTTCAACAGTCAGATTTTCCCCGGTATCCAGGGTGGACCGCTTATGCATGTTATTGCGGCCAAGGCGGTAGCCTTTGGTGAAGCTCTGCGTCCTCAGTTCAAAACCTATCAGGAACAGGTTCTCAGGAATGCTGAAAAGCTTTCCGCCTGTCTTCAGGATGCAGGCTATGATCTGGTGTCTGGTGGTACGGATAACCATCTGATGTTGATGGACCTGACCCGTAAGGACATCACGGGCAAAGACGCTGAACATGCGCTTGACGTCGCCGGAATCACGGTTAATAAGAATACGGTGCCGTTTGAAACCCGTTCGCCCTTTGTGACCTCGGGAGTCCGATTGGGCACCCCGGCGTTGACGACGCGCGGTATGAAGGAAGCGGAGATGGAAAAAGTCGCCGGATGGATTGTCGATGTGCTCGCCCATTATCAGGATGAGCGGTATCTTGATTCTGTATGCCGGGATGTGAAGCAGTTCGCCGATCAGTTCCCGCTTTTCGCTTGGTAATTTGCTTTTCAAGCGGTTTTCCGTTGAAAAATGGGGAACCGCTCTGTCAATGGAGCGTTCCGCCGAAGGAGGCTGTGTGATGAGTCATCAGCGGGTATCATGGCCGCAGTACTTCATGCGAATCGCTCATCTGGTAGCGGAACGCTCCACCTGCCTGCGCCGGCGGGTCGGGGCCGTGGCCGTCAAGGACAAGCGTATTCTGGCGACGGGTTATAATGGCGCGCCTGCGGGGATTCCTCATTGCCTGGAGACAGGATGCCTCCGCCAGCAATTGGGAATTCCCTCCGGCCAGCGCCATGAAATCTGCCGTGGTCTTCATGCAGAACAAAATGTCATAATTCAGGCCGCCGTGCATGGCATTTCCCTGGCTGGTTCTGAACTTTATTGTACGACAAGGCCGTGTCTGATCTGTACGAAGATGTTGATAAATTGTGGTATTCGCACTATTTGGCATGCTGAAAGCTACCCTGACGAGATGGCGGACGCCATGCTCAAGGAGGCAGGCGTGCAGGTCAATATTCTCAGGCTGGAGAATGACGGGGAAGGCGATGAACCAAAAGTCTTCGCTGAACCTGAACTCGTGGCGGCCATAACGTGTATTCCCGGAGAAAAATTATGAGCGAGTCACGTTTTGCGCCATTTATGAAAGAAGCGTTAGCTTGCGCTGAACGAGGACGCTGGCTTGCCGCCCCGAACCCCACCGTGGGCGCGGTACTTGTCCGGGAAGGACGTGTTGTCGCCCGTGGCTGGCATGCGGGTTTTGGCAAGGAGCATGCCGAAGTCGCCTGCCTTGCCGATGCTGTGCGCAACGGCGTTGATCCGTCGGCCTGCACCTTGGTCGTGACGCTTGAGCCGTGCAACCATTACGGCAAGACACCTCCGTGCGTGGAAGCCATTTTGAAGGCAGGCATACGTCACGTGGTTATTGGTATGCGTGATGTCAATCCTGAAGCGCGCGGCGGAGTGGAAACGCTTCTTGCTGCTGGGGTGACAGTGGAAACAGGCGTTCTTGAAGATTCTTGCCGCCTGAGCATGCTGGATTTCATTACCTGGCAGAAGACAGACCGTCCCTATGTTATTTTGAAGATGGCTGCGACGCTGGATGGACACATTGCATCCCGCACGGGCAAGCCTGAAGCCGTGAGCAATGAAGCTTCCCGCGAGATTGTCATGCGTCTGCGCAGTGGCGTTGGCGAAGCCGGGGGAGCGGTGCTGGTGGGGGCGAACACGCTGTTTATCGATAATCCGCGCCTTACTGCCCGTGTGGAAGGAGCCGTGCGCGAGCCCCTTGCCGCCATGCCCACGCGTCGTCTCCCCTCGCCGGAAGCCAATCTTAATGTTTTACAGCAACGTCCCGAGGATTGTGTCTTTTTCACTACTGCTGCGCAGGCAGCCTCTCCGGGAGCGCAGGCTCTGCGCGAGAAAGGCGTACGTGTACGGGGCCTGGAACCTGACGAGCGAGGACAGGGCCTTGACCTGCTTCAATTGTTGCGCCTGTTGCGCGAGCAGGAGCATTGCCCCTATGTGCTGTGTGAGGGCGGCGCACGGCTGGCTACGAATCTTTTGGAAAACGGCCTTGTGGATGATTTTCGTCTCCATCTGGCCCCGCGTATCCTTGGTGACGCAGACGCTCCTTCTTTGTTCTGCGGCCGCACCTGCGGCAGTATGGAGGAAACCCTGAATCTTCGTTTGGTCTCCATGCGCAATGTGAGTGGAGATTGCCATTTGCGCTATGTTTCCGGGATGGGGGAGGTATGTTTACAGGACTAGTTCAGGGGCTGGGAACGGTTACTGCTGCAGTTTTGACAGGTGGCCAGCTCCGTCTGGGGATTCGCCCTCATTTTTCTTGGGAGAAACCTCTTCAGGGAGAATCGGTCGCGGTCAACGGCGCGTGCCTCAGCGTCGAGGGATGGGATGGGACATCCTTCAGAGCGTACGCTTCTGCGGAAACCCTGACCTGCACCATGCTCGGCACGCTTTCGCGCGGGGACGAGGTCAATCTGGAACGTGCTCTTTCCCTTGGGGATCGGCTGGGCGGTCATCTGGTAAGCGGACACGTCGACACTCTTGCCATTCTGGAGAGTGTTTCGGAGCGTGGGGCTTCCCATTGCTGCCGTTTTTCTTTTCCTGAGGAATGGAGCCGCCAGATTATTGCCAAGGGCTCGGTCACACTGGGCGGGGTCAGCCTTACGGTCAATACGTGTGGCCCCGGTTGGCTGGAAGTCAATATCATTCCCGAGACTTGGAACTCTACTATCGCCCGTTCCTGGCGAGTAGGGAGGCCGGTCAATATGGAAACGGATATGTTGGGGAAATATGTCGGTCAGATGTTGGCCTATTTCCTGCCGGGTCGTCCTGGTGTACAAGAGGCAGAGGGCGGCCAGAGCTGCTTGAGCGCAGAATTTTTACGAGAGAACGGTTTTTAGGCCGTTTGATGCGGATCGCCAACTCGCGTGAGGATATATACCATGCCTATTTGCAGTACGGAAACAGCGATTGAGGATCTTCGTTCCGGCAAGATGATTATTCTTGTGGATGACGAAGATCGTGAAAACGAAGGGGATTTGACCATTGCGGCGGAATTTGTCACGCCTGAGGCCATCAATTTCATGGCTACTTATGGGCGGGGATTGATTTGTTTGCCCATGTCGGCGGAAATGGCGGATAAGCTCAATCTTCCCTTGATGACAAAACGTAACGGATCTCGTTTCGGCACCAACTTCACGGTTTCCATAGAAGCACGGGAAGGCGTGACGACCGGCATTTCTGCAGCGGACCGCGCACGTACTATCCAGGCCGCTGTGGCCGACGACGCCAAGGCGGAGGATCTTGTCACTCCCGGCCATATTTTTCCGCTCCGCGCGCACCCCGGCGGAGTGCTGATGCGTGCAGGCCAGACGGAGGGCAGTGTTGATTTGGCTCAGCTCGCAGGCATCAAACATGCCGCCGTTATCTGCGAGATCATGCGCGATGATGGAGAAATGGCGCGCATGCCCGATCTGGAAGTCTTTGCGGAAAAACATGGTCTGCATATCGCCACAATCAAGGATATCATCAAGTATCGCATGGACCGCGGGCAGGTCGCCGTGCGGCGGGTAGCGGAAGCCAAAATGCCGACCAAGTACGGGGAGTTCCGGATCTATGCCTACGAGAATTCGCTGGACAATCAGACTCATGTAGCGCTGGTGAAAGGCAATGTGGCGGACGGGGAACCCGTGCTTACCAGAGTGCACAGCGAATGCCTGACCGGAGACGCCTTCGGCTCCCTGCGCTGTGACTGCGGAGATCAGCTTGCTGCAGCTATGCGGCAGGTCGAAAAGGAAGGCCGAGGACTCATCCTGTATATGCGCCAGGAAGGGCGGGGTATCGGCCTTGCAAATAAAATCAAGGCGTATGCCCTTCAGGATCAGGGACTGGATACGGTTGAAGCCAATATCCGGCTTGGATTTGCACCGGATCTGCGCGATTATGGTGTGGGGGCGCAGATTCTGGTAGATCTCGGCGCGCATCGCCTGCGTCTTTTGACGAACAATCCGAAAAAGATCATCGGCCTTGAAGGGTACGGTATTGAGATTGTCGAACGCGTACCCATTGAACTTGAGGCCGGAGATTACAATGAAGATTACCTGCTGACCAAAAAAGAAAAAATGGGGCATTTGCTCTGCTGTATGCACCACAAGGGCTGAGATGCCGGAGGATTCATCATGGACCAGATTCGTTGCATAGAAGGGATGATGGAGGCGAAGGGGCTACGCATCGCCATTGTAGCCACCCGTTTCAATGACTTCGTCGTGGATCGCTTGGTGGGCGGCGCGGTCGACTACTTGACTCGCCACGGTGCGGATCGTGAAAATCTCACATTGGTGCGCGTTCCCGGTGCGTTTGAGCTTCCTGTTGTCTGTCAGAAACTGGCCTCTTCCGGAAAGTATGACGGTATTCTGGCCTTGGGGGCTGTGATTCGGGGAGCGACTCCGCATTTTGACTTCGTGTCGAGCGAGGCGACCAAAGGTATCGCCCATGTGTCTCTCCAGTACGGCATGCCCATAGGTTTCGGACTGCTAACTACGGATAATCTGGAACAGGCCATTGAACGCGCTGGCAGTAAGGGTGGCAACAAGGGCATGGAAGCCGCTTCTGCGCTGTTGGAAACGCTTCGTGTCATGGAGCAGCTTTAATGGCCGCTCGTAACGTGCCACGCAGAGTTTGCCGTAACCTGGCCTTCCAGGTGCTGTACGGGCAGGAATTTCTGCACTCGACCACGCTGGAGGAGTTACGCGAGGCTTTTCGCACCGCTCCTCGTCAAGATGATCAGGATGAGGCCGAGGCAAGCGGGTTCGCCTGGGAACTGGTGGAGGGAGTGTGGAGCAAAACACGCGAACTTGATGAATTGATCCGCCGTTATGCCCGTAACTGGCGGCTGGAGCGTGTCGGGCGCGTCGAACTGACGTTGATGCGTCTGGCCTTGTATGAAATGCTGTTCCGTCCCGATGTTCCGTCCAAGGTCGCCATGAATGAAGCGTTGGAACTGAATCGCCAATACGGGGAAGAGAAGTCTCGTGCGTTCCTCAACGGTGTGCTTGATGCTGCCGCGAAGAGCTTGGAGAATGGCGATCTTTTGCGCAAGTAAGTTGTTGGTGGAACATAACAATTTTTATTTTGCCGCCAGCCAGTTTATTTTTTAACGGCGCGCCTGTTTGGCGTTGTGTGCAAGTGTATTTTTCTTGAATGATTGAAACATATGACCATTTCCTCCCGCTACGACCATCAAAGCATTGAAGAAAAATGGCAGAAACTGTGGGCCGAGCGCCAGTCTTTCGTTTGCGAACCTGATGCCTCACGTCCCAAGTACTATGTTCTGGAAATGTTTCCCTATCCTTCCGGCAATATCCATATGGGACACGTACGCAACTATTCTATTGGCGACGTGGTGGCCCGTTTTCGCCGGCTTCAGGGATACAACGTGTTGCACCCCATGGGATGGGACGCGTTCGGTCTTCCTGCGGAGAACGCGGCCATCAAGCATAACATTCATCCCGCCAAATGGACCTACGCCAATATCGACAACATGCGGGCGCAATTAAAGCGCCTTGGTTATTCTTATGATTGGCGACGGGAACTGGCCACATGCCACCCCAAGTACTACAAGTGGGAACAGCAGTTTTTCCTGCGCTGGTTGGAAAAAGGGCTGGTGTACCGCAAGAAGGCGCCGCAGAATTGGTGCCCCCAATGCCACACCGTGCTGGCCAACGAGCAGGTGGAAGACGGCCGCTGCTGGCGCTGTGATACGCCGGTGGAACAGAAAGAACTGACGCAATGGTTTTTGCGCATTACCGCCTATGCGGATGAACTGCTGGCGGATTTGGACAAGCTGGAGGGAGGCTGGCCGGATCGCGTGCTTTCCATGCAGCGCAACTG
>JAEXGX010000229.1 GCA_023450535.1 Pseudomonadota bacterium
GAGTGGAACTGCGCCGTGCGCCGCTGAAAGAGGACTTTGATTTTGACTTCGCCGCCATGCTGGAACTGGTAGACGAAAATACGACGCTGGTTTTCGTCACTTCTCCGGATAATCCTTCCGGGCGTACTGCTTCGCCCGGCGCACTGGAAGAACTGGCTCGTGCACTTCCTTCCTCCTGCCTGCTGGTGGTGGACGAGGCGTATATGGAGTTTGCGGATGAAGGGCAGTCGTTGCTGCCGGAACTTGATCGTTTGCCCAACGTGGCAGTCATGCGTACGTTTTCCAAAATTTATGGCCTGGCCGGGCTGCGTATCGGTTACGCCATTCTGCCCGCAGTGCTGGCTGACTACTTGTGGCGCGTGCGGCTGCCGTTTTCGCTGAATGTACTCGCAGAGGAAGCGGCTCTGGCCGCACTGGCGGACGATGAGTTCCGGCGGGAAAGTCTGCGCTTTACCCGCGAGGGGCGGGAGCTGATTTCCCGCGAGCTGCGGGGCATGGGATGCACGGTCATTCCCAGCCAGTCCAATTTCATCATGTTCTCTCCTCCGGCGGGAACTGCTTCGGCAAAGGATTTGCATACCCGTCTGCTGGAGCGCGGTATGATCATCCGGGGGCTCGGCGCATACCGTCTGCCGGACTGGCTGCGTGTCACTGTGGGGCAGGAGGAGGAGAATCTTTTCTTCTTAAGCCTTTGTCGGGAGATGCTCGGCGCATGACCTTGCGTGTTGCGGAAAGAAATGTGCTTGATGGCCGCATATGCGGGACGGATATTTCAACGCGCCGTACGGCGTATGGGGAAGATTGCATGAACAAGCCTTTTGTGATCACCATAGACGGCCCGGCAGGGGTAGGTAAAAGCACTCTGGCTCAACGGCTGGCCGCAGAACTGGGCATCGCCTATCTTGACACCGGAGCTATGTACCGCACTCTGGGGCTTGCTCTTGGGGCGGAGGCCGCCGACTTACCGGAGGAGGAATTGCGCCGCCGCTGCGCCGCCTTTCAATTTACCGTGCGCCGGGACAAGAACTGTGCATGGATCCTGTATTGCGACGGCAAGCCCGTGGGCGAGGAGATTCGTAGCGAGCGGGCGGGGCGTCTGGCTTCTCTGGTGGCCAAACTGCCTGTCCTGCGGAGCGAGTTGCAAGCGGCTCAGCAGAGGCTTGGGGCAGGGGTTTCACTGGTGGCGGAAGGCCGTGACATGGGAACCAGAGTCTTTCCGAATGCCCGGCGCAAGTTTTTTCTTGATGCACGGCCGGAAGTCCGGGCTGAGCGCCGCTTCAAGGAATTACAGGCCAAGGGGGAGGAGGCCGGTTTTGACACCGTACTGGCCAATATTCTCTCACGCGACGAACAGGATCGCGAGCGTGCTATCGATCCTCTGCGTCCGGCTCACGATGCCGTCCGGGTAGATACGTCCGAGCTTGATCTTGACGGCGTGCTGCGCGTGCTGATCAACTCCGTCCATGCAGCTTTTGGGCGCGAAGGCTTGTGTCGCGTCAATCCCGGTTTCACCCACCTGGCCGAGGACGGCAGTCTGCATATGGTGGATGTGGGGGACAAACTGGAAACTCAGCGCGTGGCCCGCGCCCGCGCTATGGTAGAAATGAGCGCCTCGACGCTCGACTTGCTTAAACGCGAGGCTCTGCCCAAGGGGGATGTGCTGGCCGTGGCCAAGGTGGCGGGTATTATGGCCGCCAAGCGTACCTGGGAACTGATCCCCCTCAGTCACCCGCTGATGATCAATTACGCTGATATACGTTTTGAAATCCGGGATGAACCTCCTTCCGTGCTGCTGGAAAGCGAAGTGCACGTCAGCGGCAAGACCGGGGTGGAAATGGAAGCGCTCATGGCTGTGCAGGTGGCTGCGGCCACTATTTATGATATGGCCAAGGCTGTGCAGAAAGACATGATCATCCGGGATGTGCGCCTGGTGTACAAGAGCGGCGGCAAGAGCGGCGATTTTCAGGCGGACTAGGCTCTTCGGCGCGATCCGGGGAGTTTTTCAGGGCGGGCGCACTATAATGTACCGTCCTGTAGCGTCAATGCTTGATTGCGCCATGAAGCGAACCTTCTTTAAGGTATTTATTGCTGGAAGTTGCTATAACATACTGATTTTATTATTCTGTAATTTTAGTGTGTTCGCCCTGGGTGCTTTGTGACGCTTCGCGCACGGCTTGACAGGCTTCCGGCCCCGGTGCAAGGAGTGAGCATGGCGCGTGTCTGCTCATGCGCGTTGCAATCATGCTTGGTCAGAACACAACATTCTGACTCGCAGGTTTTACGTTTCCGCCGGAGTTTGCTCTGCTGCTCATGCTTGTATGGTCTACGGACTACAGGCACGGCCCTGCGGACCGCCCGTTGGGCGGCACGTCGCAAGTGAATTGCGGCGGCAGCGGATATTTGGGGTATCGTGGTGCTTTTCGCCGTTGGCGTGAAGCGCCTCAGGATAAAGAGAGCAGAGATGAGTCTCGCCTTACTCGACTCCATGAGCAATTTCAAAGTGAAATTGCCCTATTTGCGGTGAGTGCCGCGTCAAACACAGGAAAGCGATATGGAAAAATCTCTCGTTGTGGCCGTGGTCGGCGCTACCGGCGCTGTAGGGCGTGAAATGCTGAATACTTTGGCCGGTCGCAAATTTCCCGCTTCCCGGATAGTGGCGCTGGCATCCGCCCGGTCGGTGGGCAAAAAGGTGCCGTTCGGAGAGGATGGGGAAGAACTCACCGTACAGGAGCTGACCAAAGATTCCTTCACAGGGATTGATATCGCTCTGTTCTCCGCTGGCGGAAGTACTTCCCAGCTCTTTGCTCCTCATGCGGTGGCCGCTGGCTGTGTGGTGGTGGACAATTCCAGCGCATGGCGTATGGATGAACGTTGCCCGCTGGTAGTTCCGGAAGTGAACCCGCACGCCCTGGAAGAGCATAATGGCATTATTGCCAACCCGAATTGCTCCACCATTCAGATGGTGGTGGCGCTGAAGCCCTTACACGACGCGGCAGGAATCCGTCGAGTCGTGGTTTCTACGTATCAGGCTGTAAGCGGCACGGGCCAGAAGGGAATCAACGAGCTTGAGCACCAGGTACGCCAGCTTTTCAATGTGCAGGAGCCTGAAGTGGAGGTTTACCCCCATCGTATCGCCTTCAACTGCCTGCCCCACATCGATGTCTTCCTTGAAAATGAATACACCAAGGAAGAAATGAAGATGGTGAACGAAACCGTCAAAATTCTGGAAGATCCGAAGATCCGCGTAACGGCCACCTGCGTGCGCGTGCCCGTATTCTACGGACATTCCGAATCGGTCAACGTTGAGACGGAAAAGAAGCTGAACGCCCGGGACGCCCGTGCCATTCTGGCAACGGCTCCGGGGGTGCGCGTGCTGGATAATCCCTCCCAGAATATTTATCCGCTGGCCGTGGACGCGACCGGGGAAGATCCGGTGTTTGTGGGACGTATCCGGGAGGACGAGAGTATTACCAATGGCCTCAATCTATGGATTGTGGCCGACAATATTCGCAAGGGCGCGGCGCTCAATGCCGTGCAGATCGCTGAAGAACTGATGGAGCGCGATCTGGTGGCGGTGCGCAAGCCGGAGATGTTCTTGTAGAATTATCGAGTACGATTTCTCTGGCAAGATGAATAGCCCGAAAGGCGCAAAAAAAACAAATAAAAATTTGTATAAGGGTTTTTTTGGCG
>JAEXGX010000321.1 GCA_023450535.1 Pseudomonadota bacterium
CCAACATGCCAAGCGCGGCAATTAACGCGATGCCTCCCACAAGCTGGCCGATACCCCATTTGCGGTTCCAGGACATGAGCAGGGAGCCCGCAGGCATTCCGCACATCCCCAGCGCGTAGATTAGTCCAATATCCCCGGCCGCCGCATGAAAGCGCAAATCGGCGTACAGGGGGTAGAAGGTCATAATCGTACCCATGGTCACAAAAACATTGCAGAAAGAAATGGCAAACACATACAGGGCTTGTCTGCTTTTCACAATCGTCAGGGCATGGAAGAGATAGGCCCTGAAGGGCGGCATAGACGACTTGGGCGTGGAGCGCATCATCAGCGTGGCGGCAAGCAGGGGCAGATTGCTCAACGCAGGGATGAAAAATGCATAGCGCCATCCGGCAACTTCGGCGATCCTTCCTGTCAGGATGGGGAATATCAGCAGGCCGACACTCAGTACTGCGAATGACCTGCCCATATATTTGCCCCGTTCCGGGCCACTGAACAGATCTCCCATAAGGCTGGTGTTGAACAGGGAAAGAGAGGCGCCTCCCACGCCCTGCACCAGACGCCAGAAAATGAGTTCACCCAGACTGTCAGCCAGACCACAGCAGAATGTACCGAGCGTAAAGAAAAACACGCAGGGGACAAGCAATTTTTTTACAGAAACGCGATCTGCCAAAATGCCATAGATCGGTGTCATGAACATGCAGGGAAGGGCGAAAGCAAAATTAATCAGTGCGGCGGCGGAATCAGTAATGGCCAGGTGCGCCTTGATGAGTGGCAAGACGGGCATAACGGCAGGTACAGGATACGATGCGGCGAAGGATACCGCATACACAATCCAGTGGGCGGGAAAAATTCTTCGGGATGAGTCGTGAGGTGCAAGAGGAAACGACATGAAGACATCCTTGTTATCCCGCTGATAACACATTGACAAGGCGCTCTCGATTCCGAGAACCGTTCAACATTGAAAGTATACGGGGTTGGGGCGTGATGTTCTGGCCGCAGGTTTCACATCTGAAGCCGAAGTTTGCTCTACTGTCTATGCCTGTATGCCCGGCGGGGCAGGCACGACTCTGGGGGCATCCGTCAGGTAGCTCTCTCCGCAAGTGAATTGCTGTTGCTCCGGCACCATGCAGTGTCTCGCTTTGCTCAACTCCGAGAACTGTTTGACATTATTGAAACGCTCGGGGAAGGGCCACGACGGCGAGTTTGTGTTTGTCTGCCAGGGCTAAACTCTCCATTCGGTCAAAAAAAAGCGTCCTGTCCGCTTCCACAGCCAGTGCACTATAGCCGCTTTCGATGAGATTCTGGATAGTTGTCAGTCCAATTGAGGGAAGATCGACTCTCTCATCCTGCCCAGGTTTAACCATTTTTAAGGCTACACAGCCCTTACCGCCAAGTTCCGCGCCGCGTCGGAGTGTGGCGTCCGTACCTTCAAGGCATTCCACTGCAAGGATCATACTTTGTCGGACCACTACGCACTGGCCGATATCCATGCGTCCCATTTCAGCGGCTATAGGCCATCCGTAGCGGATGTTTTCCCAGTCTTCCGGCGTGGGTTCTCTCCGTGTAAGCGTACCTTGAGGGCAACGTAATGCCGGTACAAGATCCGCCGCAGGGAGCACACAGAATCCTTCTCTTTCCAGTTCACTCAATACGGCACGCAACAAAGAGTCATCACCCTTATCGCGAAGAGAGAAAATAACCCGAGCAGCGCGGAAATCCGGTCGGAAATCCAGTGCCCGCGGTTTGTTGATGGTTCCTGCCATACACAAGCGGCGCACGTCATGCCTGTGAAACCAGGCAAGCAGTTTGTTTAACTGCCCCAAGTGCAGAAGCTGAAATGCATCAGCCATTTCTTCTAACCCTGGGTCGGTATGTCCGTGGAAGCCGCAAATTACAACCGAAAGCCCCATCCGGCGGGCTTCCTGTGCTATAAGGCGAGGAAACTGGCCTCCTCCGGCAATAATTCCGATATTTGTCCCACACTGCAAATCGTGCGTCATACGAGGTTTCAGCTCCAGTTTCAGGCTCGGGAATTCTGGATGAGATCGTACATTTTGTCGCTGATGGCCTGAAGATCGGGCTTTGCAAACTGGGCGTCTGCACCAACATTTTCACATTTACGGGCCAACGACGGAGAGATAAGCGAGGAGAACATCGCAATGGGAATAGCGCGTAGAACAGGATCCTCTTTTAGATAGCGGCACAGAGTAAGTCCATCCATATTGGGCATTTCAATATCGCTGATGAGGCCTTGTACAAAATCGGTGATAGGAACCTTTTTTTCCTCGGCTTTCTGCTTGTAGCCCTGCAGGAGATGCCATGCTTCTTCACCGTCCATGACCTGAGTCACGTCAAAGCGGCCTTCCTTTTCCAGTTTGCTGTATACCAGACGCCGGATACTGCTTGAGTCGTCGGCGTGAATAATATGATACTTGTGCTCAGGCATGGGCGAGCCGTCTTCTTTTTCATCCATACAAATAGACAGCGCAGGGTGCAGTGTGGCGACAATAGCTTCCATATCGAGCACAAAAATTACGCGGTCCTCCAAACGTACCATACCGGTAATCGAACCTCGGCTCATCTCCATGAGAAAACGGCTGGGTGTTTCAAC
>JAEXGX010000328.1 GCA_023450535.1 Pseudomonadota bacterium
TTCTCCGTGACATTAATAGTCCGGGTAACGCCTTTGTAGGTATAGGAAAAGGTTTGCTCCGCACCAGAGGTGTTGATCTTGGCGTCCTTGCCGGTGAAAGTGGTCTGGTTGCTGTATATAGCCGAGGTAGCCATTTGCTTGACATTGATGCTGTACAGCCCCTGATCAATGGTGGAGTCGGCCGTGGCAGTAGCTACCTTTTCTTCGGAACTGGCCACATTGCGCTTGAGCATCTTGTTCATGGTGTTGAACTCAGCCAGCGCTGTTTTGGCTTCCGTCATGCAGGTGGTAATTTCCTGAAAGGCGTTGATACGCACTTGCCATTCGGCTTTCCATATCTCCATGCGCGACTTTTGCATGGATTCGATCTTTTTCAGACCCGTGATCATTTCCGAAAAATCGGTGCCCGATCCGAGACCCTGAAAGGAAATACTGCCGGAGATACTGGATGCCATATCGTAACCCTCACGCGGAAAAATTTGCCGTTTAAAGACGTTGTGCATTGTCTTTTATGCAAATGGCGTGCCTATAAGAAGAGCGCGGGCGGCGCGTCAACGGAAAATTTTCCGCTTTGTTCCATAATTATTTTAATCGGAAATTGTTTGAAAGGCTTTAGGTTTCCAGAACAAGGCGTGAAACCTGCAGGCCGGAATATCGCGTCCAGTGATGTATAATTTCAATGCCAAGCTGCTCCTGGAAAGGAAAATAAAAAGCGCGGGCAAAGAAGCTTACCCGCGCTTGGAAGGAAGAATGTGGCAGGTCGCACTATGCCAGGAACAACAAGGCCAGAGCTCCGCCAGCCAGCAGACTCAATGCCACGCGTTCAAACCAAATCAGGAATATTTCCGAAAATGTGACAGGGATTTCCGTGCTCTTGATGCACGGCACATACCCGGACAGGTAAGCCACCATAGATACGGGAACAAGGGCCATGAGGTAGCGCGTTACAATACCCAGATCTCCCGCGCTGGCGGCGTAGATCGGCCCCACCATCATGTCTACCGAGCCCATGGCGGATGCCGTCATGGCCACGTTCATGTCCGAAGAGGAAAGGCCGAAAAGCATGAGAAAAGGAGCGAAAACATAGCCGATATATTGAAATACGGAAGTGTTGAAGCCGAGGTACAGCCCGAGCGTGGCAAAAGCGGGCACTGTGGACATCATGGTTATGAGCATACGGAAGCCCAGACGCAGTGAACGGGCCACGCACACCTGGGGCGCGGCCTGCGTTCCGGCGCGGGTGAGTCCGGCTTCCCAGGCGTGGCGCATGACGTCGCTGGTGATGATTTTTTCCGGGCAGGGCGTTACGCCGGGGTAGAACGAATCCGTCTTGCGGCTGATGGGCCACAGGCGCGCGGTAATCGCCGTGACGCCGAAGGTGATGAGCAGGGTGGTCCAGAAATAAAAACTCCAGTGGTCCATGATGCCCATCATCTGGGCCAGCACCATCATCATGGCGATGGAGGTGGTAGAGAATCCCGTAGTGATAATCACCGATTCCCGTGCCGTGAATTTACCTTCCCGGTACATCTGTTCCGTGGCCAGCACGCCGATGGTGAAACTGCCCACAAAGGCCGTCACTGCGATGACGGCGGATGTGCCGGGCGTGCGGAACACGGGACGCATTATCGGGCGCAGCAGCACGCCGCAGAACTCCAGCAGGCCGTAATCCACCAGAAAGGGCATGAAAAAAATGGCCACCACCAGCGCCGTGAACATGGTGCCAATGAGGTTGTTCATGATGAAGGGAATGATGCGCTTGTCAAACAGAGCGGGGAAGCTTTCCGCTCCGATGCCGGTAATGCCCATGACCATGATCGCAAGGCCGAAAATTTTTGCCGCGCTCATGAGCAGCTCGGTGGCGTTCTTTTTCCAGATCTTGCGAATGAAAAAGGTATCCGCCAGGCAGAAGAGCATAAGCAGTACTGTTACCCAGGGAATGACCGCACCAAAGGCGCCTCTGAACCAGGTGCAGATATGGTCAAGCACCACGGTATTTCTGCCGCCCACGTTGATACTGACGAAAAAGATGAACACGCCCAGCGCGTTGAACAGGAAAAAGTAAAGCAGCGCTCTGGTTCGGTTGAACGATGGGGAATCTGATTCAGACATGGGAAACCCCCGCACTCAGGCTTTTTCCAGCTTGAGCAGGTTGGCGTTAAGGAAGGTTCCGCCGATCATCGGGCAGCAGTGCTCGGGATCGTCGTCAGTGAGAACGTTGATACTCGATTCCCATACTCCGTGATTTTCTGACGCAGGGAGATCCGGATACCACCATCCGTAGTCGGGGTAAACCACGCGCGGATCGAGGCCGGGATCAAGGTGTGCCGTCATTTTTATGCGCTTGGCAGTGGAAGGGGAGGAGAGCCATAGCCAGTCGCCTTCCTCCACATTGAGTTTCCGGGCCGCGTCCGGGTGCAGGCGTACCTGCGGCAGAGCTTGCCGGGCCGCAAGAGCGGGCAGACTGCGGTAGCCGGACTGGTAAAAATAGTGCGGACGCATGGCCCCCATGATAAAGGGGTATTCCTTGTACAGATCCGGGGTACGGAAAGGGCTGTACGGCGGCTCGCAGTAATTGGGCAGCGGATCGTAGCCAAAGTCTTCCAGAATCATGGAATAAATTTCCACCTTGCGGGATGGGGTGCCGAAACCGCGTTCCTTGTAGCGCTCGTATTGGGGCGGGCGGATCTTCCACTGAATCTTGTCGTGAAATTCTTTAAAGGATGCGTATCCCAGGGGTTCCAATTGCCAGCTGTAAAAGGCTTCGTCGTTCTCCCAGGGCCAGTTTTGCCCCAGCGCCGTGCCAAGCTCCCGAAAGAAACAGAAGTCGGTTTTCGCTTCGCCCGGAGGCGTAACTGCCTGTTCTCCGGAAAGGAAAGACTGTGTTTCCAGCCAGCCGGAGCAATAGCCGCCAGTGTACAGGCGGGCGCACTCGGTGTCGTCCGTGGCTGCCGGGGTGACATAGTCGGCCAGTTCCGCCGTGGGGGTCATGTAAATGTCCTGCACCACCAGCAGATCCAGCGCCTTGAGGGCTTTTTCCACAATTTCCGTGTGTCCGGCGCTGAGCATGGGGTTGTTGCCCACATTGATCAGCGCGCGCATGCGATAGGGGCCTTGCCCGAGGATGGAACGCCACACTACGGCGGAATGCGCGCCGTAGAAGGGCGAGGGAATTTTCGATCCAATGCGTTTCTGGAATTTGAACATTTTCATGCTCGCTTCCCAGGACCACATGCGAAAACGATCCGCACCCAGGGTTTTGGCATAGGTTTCCGGCGCGAGCATAGGGCCGGGATCGTTGCGGACTTCGGTGCTTGGCCCGTCAAGAAAGAGCTGCCCGCCCTGAACGTCAAGATTGCCGGTGATGGCGTTAAGCACACTGCGGGCGCGGCCGCATTGGTTGGCACTGAGACCGATGACGTCCATAGCGAAACCGGGGAAAAAATTGCCCGGCTTGGTAGTGGCATACATGCGGGCGGCCTCGCGGATTTTTTCCGCCGGAACCCAGGATGTTTTTTCAACTTCTTCGGGCGTATAGGGAGCCACACGTTCAATAAGTCTGTCCCACACGGTGACGCATTCAACCTTGCGCCCATCTGCCAGGGGTACGGGAAAGGAGCCGCGCAACGCCGGCTTTACACCTTCTTCCTTATAGCACATGGCGTCTGCGTCATAGGCCACGGCGCGGGCGCGTGTTTCATCCCATACGAGGAAGGTTTCTGCGTCGCCGCCGTTCACGTCACGTTCACGCAGCAGCTTTCCTGTGTCGCGGCGTATGAGATTGGGCGCATTACACCAGTTTTCCACAAATTCGCGGTCAAAAAGGTTTTCAGAGATAATGACGTTGATCCAACTCAGCATGAGCGCACCGCTGGAGCCGGGGCGGTTCTGCAGCCAGATGTCAGCCAGTTTTACGGTTTCGGTTTCATAGGGGTCGACGGCGATGACCTTGCCGCCCTTGGCCTTGCTTTCCTTGATATACCCGAAGAATTCGGGTTTGGACCAGGCCGGGTTGCAGCCCCAGATCACCGTGCAGCGGGAGTTGGCGCGGTCGCATGCGGTATCGTGGCCATAGGTGAGCATTTCAATCTGGCCGCTGTTGCCGTAGCAGGTTTGTCCGCCCATGGTGAAGACGTTGGGCGTGCCGAGCAGACGGGCGAAGCGGTTGCCGGAAAAGGCCAGGCCTGTGCTGATCATGCTGTCCAGACTGACGCCCACGGCTTCCGGACCGCTTTCTCCCATGATTGTTTTGAGTTTTTCCGCGATTTCCGCAAGGGCCTGTTCCCAGCTTATGGCCTGCCATTTGCCTTCGCCTCGCTCGCCCATGCGCTTGAGAGGGGTGGTCAGGCGGTGGGGATCTTGTGAAAGTTCAAGGGCGAGGGCGCGGCCCCGCGCGCACATGAAGCCGCGCGAGAGAGGCTGAGAGGGGTCGCCTTTGACTTTGACCGGTTTGCCGTCTTCCACCGTCAGCAGCACACCGCAACGTCGGGTGCAGCCGTGACAGGTGGTTTTTTTGACTTCCTGACTCATAAAGGTCTCCTCACGTTGGTTGTGGGCAAGGAATTTTTTTTGAGATTTAATTTTTTGGGTTAGAGCAATTTCAAAGTGAACTTGTTCATGGAGTTGAGCAGGCAAGACTCCGCTATAGCCTCATAATAAAAGTCTTGGGAAAGGTGGGGTGTGGGGGAGGGAAACCTTTCTTCAGAAAGGATGACAAACCCCGCTTCGCGGAGTTTGCGCCGTCTAAGCCGCAAAGCGGCTTGACGGAAAGGCACGAAAATCGCTTGCTTTACGGCGCGGCACAGCCGCGACCTGCTCGCAATTTTCGAGGCTGCTGACTTTATCAGCAGCCTCCCCCCTCTACAATCTCCCCATTTTTAATGATGCTGAAGCATAATCTGTGCCATTTCGGTATCGGCGCTGGCGAGGATGCGCTGGGAGAACTGGGCGAGGATACCACCCAACTCCTTGATGCCGGGCGCGACCATGCCCTGTACATCGTGCACGCCGCCGCCCTTGAGGGCAAGCGCCGCCGCGCTGTAGGCCTCGCAGCCTGCCGTGGCTACCTTGAGGCTGCATGTTTCCTTGGCGCCGTCGCAGATCATGCCGAGCAGACTGGCCACCAGTGTGACCACGGCGCGTTCCGCCTGTTCCGAGCTTGCGCCCATAAGCCGGGCCATGCCGCCCGCCGCTCCTGCGCCCGCCGCTACGGAACAGCCGCAGATGGGAGTCAGCCTGCCGGTGTAGGCTTTGAGATAGCCGCAGATCAGGTGGCTCAGGGCCAGCGCTTCAGCCAGCTCCCGGTGCGATGCGTCGAGACTTTGCGCCACTACAGTCACGGGAATAATGGCCGTGATGCCGTGGTTGCCGCTGCCCGCGCTGCTCATGATGGGAAATTCCCCACCACTCATACGCACGTCGGACGCGCCGCCCGTGGCGTGACGGATGCGGTCGAGAATGTTCGACTCGTTGCCGTCGCTCAGGCCCACGCCCATACCCCAGACGGATTTCATGCCCTTGTCGGCCACGCCCATGTTCATGTTCGCGCCTTCCAGCAGAAAAGATTCCGCCTCCGGGGATATTTCTCCGGCCATACGCCAGAGATCCGTAAAGTTCATGGCCTTGAGTTCTTCATACATGTTGGCGGAGTCGCCGGGTTTTTCTTCTTCAAGAGGCTCCGCCTCGAAAAGTACCTTTCCGTCCGCTTCAATGCGTTCCACACGGTCGTGCTTGCCTGCGACGAGGCAGAGGGCGGAACGTCCTTCTCCTTGCACTTCCACCTGAATCCACACCGAGGGCACGCCTTGGGCCACGCTTTCCTCGACCAGGTCGGAGTCCACCAGTGCGCTGGCTTGCTCCACGGTTTCTGGCGTCATGTCCTGAAGCACGGTGAGGCCGCGATCGGGGTTTCCTGCCAGCGCACCAAGAGCCGCCGCCAGGCGGTTGCCTTTTAGCCCGCCGGTATTGGGAAGCATGACCGAGCGGCCATTCTTGTAGACATTGACGGAAAGGGCGAGTTTGATCCGTTCAATGGCGCCGCCGTGGGCGCGGCCTGCGTGGGCGGCGGCAAAGGCCACTGCGCCCGGCTCGGTACAGCCGAGCGCGGGCTTGACTTCAGCCCGGAAAAAAGCGTCCAGATTCATGCGGACTCCCTTTTGCTGAAAGCCAGACGGCAGACTTTGGCGCCGCCCGCGATAGTGGATTCCAGCGTGAATTCGTAATCGGGCAGGGTGTCGGCAATACCGCGGTCACCGTCCATGGCGATGTCGCACACCTCGGCCAGTTCTTTTTCGTCAGAAGTAAAATTCTGCCACGCGGCCAGCAGCGGGCAGTAGTGAAAATCCACCACAAAACGTTTGTCCGTACTTTCCACGATTTCCATGTCAAAGAGCTGCATGGGAATTTCCGTGGCGAATTCCGTGGCGAAGAGCAAAAGGTCATGCCGTGCTTCTTCGCTGAAACGTTGGCCGCCGTGCACATGACCCATGCGCCGGATGGCCGGCCGGGCAAACTCTTCCACGTTGTGTCCGCATTTTTTCGCTTCGTCCAGCAACAGATAAAGCCAGGCGGCGCGGTGGCCGAAGGCGTCGCGCATCATGTCGCATACTGGGCCGTGATCTTTTCCGTTATTGACGATGGGCATGGAAAGCTCCTTGAAAATAATATAGTATAACACAGAAGGAATAGAAGAAAAACCTTTTCACTTCTATTGTAAGCAAAATTCATTCCAATGTATATATTGTATTAAATCATATGGTTAAATTTTCTCAAATGAGAAAATTTTATTCTGTATTGAGAATTCTCATTTTTACGCGCAATATGAGAAAAAAATGCGAAAAAGGAGTCTGCCATGAGCACGGGAACAACCTCTGCCGTACTCCATCATATTCAGCCGCGCTGGGTGCTTGACCCGTCTGGAGTTGTGTGCCGGGCAGAACCTGAACGTATTGCCTTCTGGCGGCCGCTGCAAAAATTGCTGGACAGCATTGGCGCACTCTTTTCCGTGGAAATTGTGCTCATTGATCAGGATGCTGTCTGTGTGGCGGGTACCGGTCCTTACGGGGCGGGCATAGGACTGACGGTGCCGCCGGATACTGCGCTCGCGCACAGCCTGTCCTCGCGGGATTGTGTGCTGATCCATACTCCGCGCGAGAATGCGGCCTGTCATGACTGTTCATTGCGCGACGATTGCCGGGATCACGCCAATTATTCCGGCCCGTTGAGTGTGGCTGGTCAGGTGGTGGCCGCCGCACAGATAGTGGCGTTCGACACGCTTCAGAAGAGCGCGCTGTTGGAACGGGCCGAGGCAGTCTTCGGCGTGATCGGGCAGCTTGTGGGGCTGCTGTTCCAGTCCGGGGGACTGCCTGGGAGCGCCGGACATGCAGAATCCGCTGGCCCCGGCTTTCACGGGCTTATCGGCAATTCTGCACCCATGGCGCAACTGCGCCGTCAAATACTGCGCGCCGCTGCTTCGGACAGCACAGTGCTGATCACTGGAGAAACGGGGACGGGCAAAGATTTGACCGCCCGCGCCATTCATGCGGAGAGCGGCCGCAAGGGCGCTTTTGTGGCCATAAACTGCGGCGCGTTGCCGGAACAACTGGCTGAGAGCGAACTGTTCGGTTACGGGAGGGGGGCGTTTTCCGGCGCAGTACCGGGTGGGAAGCAGGGCCTGTGGGAGGCGGCGCACGGCGGCACATTATTTCTGGACGAGATTGGAGAACTTTCTCCTGCCATGCAGGTCAAACTCTTACGCGCCTTGCAGGACGGGGGCATACGGCGGGTAGGCGAAAACACGGTGCGCCGTTTCGATACGCGCATCATCGCTGCCACCAATCGCCCTCTTGCCGAACGGGTGCGTGAAGGAACCATGCGCCGGGATCTCTATTACCGGCTCAAGGTCATTCCTCTCCGCGTGCCCGCCCTGCGCGAGCGCCCGGAAGACATCAGTCTGCTTGCCCAGCATTTTCTCAAGGAATGCTGCACACGCAATGCAGGGCGTATTGTGGCGATTGGCGGGGATCTCATGCATCATTTCATGCAGTACGCCTGGCCGGGCAATGTGCGTGAATTGCGCAACTGCATTGAGTATGGCGTGAACGCCTGCGAAGGCGCGGCGATTACCTGGGCTATGCTGGCTGATTATTTCGATCAGGAGGAGGAAGCTCCGGCTCCTGTTTTTGCGGAAAAGAAAAGCGTGCGAAAGGCGGAAGGAATACCCGTGTCTCATGCCCGCGCAGATGGAAATGATGCACGAAGGGTTCTGGAGGAATGTGAGGCATCCCCCGAAGCGCGGGGGAAAGGATGGGCCAAGCGGGAGGCGGCCAGACGTCTTGGCGTGAGTCTGGCCACCTTATACCGTTTGTTGCGGCGCGGGGAATAACGGCTCTGAGGGGCCGTTCTCTTGATGCCGCCCCGCGGCGGTGTGAAAGCCTCGTGCCGGAACATGGCGTCCCGGCCGCGAGAGCCTCAAAATACCGTCCTACAGGAGAGCGAGGAGTTCCTCCATCATTTCCTTCAGATGGTTGGCGGCTTCTTCTTTTCGTGTCATTTCCTCTTTACCAAGGGGAATTCTGGGTTCGCCCATGGCATAACCCCGCACTTCGAGTGCCAGTTTGAAGCCGGACGGGAACGGCAGGGCGTTCATCATGGCACGGGCAAAGGGAACCATGCGTTTTTGCAGGAGCAGAGCCCGTTCATTGTTTCCCTGCTTCCAGGCCGCGTAGATGGCGGCCATGTATTCGGGGAGCACCGCGCATGTCGCCGTAAAGCAGCCTGCCCCCCCCATGTGCAGAGTAGCAAGAAGAGCCTCTTCCCTCCCGGTGAGAAAGCGCATGGAACTGCCTGCCCGTTCGCCTTCTTCCATGAAGTTCAGAAACTCGACGATGGAACCGCTGGAATCTTTGAGTCCAACGACGTTGGGTTCCCGCGCCAGCACGCCGATGACTTTGGAAGGGATGGGTTGCGCGAACAGAGGGATATTATAAAGGATGACGGGGAAGCCGCTCAGTTCTTTCGAGCGGATGATGCGGAGGAAATATTCCGTCAGCGAATCGGCGGAGGGTCTGTAGAAATAGGGCGGCATGAGCACGACACCGTCACAGCCGCAGGCACGGGCATGTCGGCCCAGGGCCATGGCTTCTTCAGGAGCGCAGCCGGGAATGCCCGGTAATACAGCGACTCTGCCTGCTGCCTGTTCCCGGACGATATCCATCAGGCGGCAGCGGAATGCAAAATCCATGGCAACGGATTCGCCACTGGAACTGACGGGAAAGATGCCGTCAAGCCCTCCTGCAATTTGCATTTCCACCAGTTGGCGGTTCACCTCTTCATCAAGGGAGCCGTCGGCCCTGAAGGCCGTGAGCATGGCGGAATATACCCCTTCGGGATAAAACATGATGATCTCCTCGTAAAGTTTGGTTGGAAAAGGGCCGCATCCCGCGCGGGTGCGTTATGCAATGCCCTGGGGGGCGGGGTAACGACCTCCGAGTGAGGCGGTAATGGCCCGGGCGGTCTTGTTCAGTACCTTCAGCAGCCCGGTCATGTCACCGTCGAGCTGCTGAAGGGGACCCGATGCACTGACTGCGGCGGAAACGCGACCGTCCACGGAAAACACAGGCATGGCCACGCAGCGTATGCCCAGCCCGTCCTCTTCGTTGTCCATAGCCCACATATGGCGGCGGATATCGGCAAGATGATTGAGAAGGGCGTCGGGACAGGTGATGGTATGCGGGGTGATGGCCTCCATGCGCAGTTGGGAGACAATGCGTATCTGTTCTTCCGGTCGCTGCCAGGCAAGCAGAACTTTACCCACGCCGGATGAATACAGGGAAATTCTTTTGCCTTCCCATGAGTTAATCTGGAGCTTGTTGTTGGTTGGCTGCAGCTTGATCAGATAAAAGGCTTCCATGCCGTCAAGGCAGCCCAGATGACAAGTCAGGTCTACGGCGTCCCGCAGTTCCACAAGGTGAGGCATGGCCAGATCGCGCAGATTAATGCGCCCGGCGGCCAGAGTGCCTATTTCATAGAGCTTGAAACCCAGCGCGTAGGTTTTGCCGTTGGGCAGCAGCCGTACATAGCCGACATCGAGCAGAGACTGAAGCAGTACATAGGCGCTGGTTTTCGGCAGGCCGAGATCGCGCACGATGGCGGGGAGAGCCGCTTCGTTGCGCGCCAGATAGTCCAGTACCTGCGCGATGCGGCCGACAAGGGGATTGCGGTAACTTTTGGATTCAGTCATCCGGGCCTTCCTGCTGGAGAGGAGGTGAATTCCGCGCCGGGCGGAGCAGACTGTCGGCGCGGAATGTGGAGGAAAAAGCGCTTTACTTATAATAGGAACCGTTGTTTATAGCCAGCTTGCGCAGTCCGTAGACCGCCCCGAACAGAGCGACGGTCGCCACAGGCAGAATGTAGAAACCGTTTTTCAGATCGCCGGTGATATCGCCGAGTATCCCCATGAGCAGCGGCGCATTGGCATAACCGATATTACCCATCAGGGCGATGACGATAAAGTATCCTGCCTTCGCGCCGGGTTCCAGATCGGCGATGAGGCCCGTGAGAGAGGGCCACAGCGGGCCGACGCAGATACCCGCCAGGGCCAGAGCGAGATAGAACACCGGAAGCCCTTCCATGGTAAAGAGCAGAATGGAGGCGGAGAATCCGCACAACGCAGCGGTGAACATCATGTAGTAGGCGGCCTTTTTGCCGCTGATGAAGGCGGTGGCGAAGCGGGCCAGACACATGAACAGCCCGAAGATGGCCAGCCCCGTGGTGGCATACTGCTGGTTGTCGTTCAGATAAAGAGCGATATAGGTGGCGCTCCATACATAAAAGAGATTTTCCAGTCCGCCGGCGATAAAGATGCCGAGGCTGAACAGCCTTCCGGCGGCTCTGGAGAATACACTGCGCAACGCTTCGACGTAACCGCCTTCTTCAGCTTCCACGTCCGGCAGGTCAGAGAAGAAAAGCAATATGGCGACCAGAACGGGCAGAATAGAGGTATAAAGGAAGAGGTGCCGCCACGGTACGCCGTGTTCCAGAGCAAAGCCGTACAGCAGAGGGACGGTGATAACGGCAATGGAAAAGACACCCTGAATGACGTTGAAAAACTTTTCCTGATTATTTTCCTCGCGGTGCAGATTGGTAATGGTCTGGGCGATGAGAGATTCCACGAAACCAGCACCCAGACCGGCCAGAATGACGCCGAAAAGGAAAAAGGTATAATCCCCGGAAAGTCCGGAAACGATATAACCCACTGCAATGCCCAGACGGGAGACGATGAAGAGGGTTTTGGCCCGGAAAATGCGCAGAACCTTGACGGTGATGATCAAAACGAAAAAGATGGCGTAGCTGCGGATGGTTTCGATGCCTCCGGCAGTGGAATAGTCGAGATTGAATTCGGTAATGATGCGCGGGAGCATTGAACCCGTGATGATGGCACATATGGCGTGGAAAAACATAAGCGCCATGAGGGATACGTCTGTGGCGCGGAAGCCTTTGAGAGCCTGCATGATGTGTCCTTGACAAGCCCCGTCTAGATACGGGGGCTGGAGTAAATAATGCGGCCGTTCACTTCAATATTGACGGAGACCAGATAGTCGCGCAGGGTTTCCAAATTTGGGGCGATGCCAAGACCGGGAGCCTCCGGAAGGCGGATATGCCCGGAAGCATCCGGAACCATGGCATCGGACGTCAGAGAAGCCGCCAGCGGGCTGGGCTGGAAGGGGTATTCGCAGAGCATAGCCTGTTCAAGACCCGCGAAGGGCTGGAGAGATGCGCTGAGCGCCAGCTGAGTGGTAAAGGTGTGGTTGACATACTGGATGCCGGAGTCGGCACAGGCCTGGGCAACTTCAAAGGCTGGTGTGATGCCGCCGATGCGTCCGGTATCGATCTGGATGAAGCCGAGTTTCGCATAGCGCATCATATGCAGGGCCATTTCCGGGGTATGTGAACCTTCTCCTCCGGCAAGCCGTACCGGTGCGGCGAGTTCTGCGAGGCGCGCGTAGGCGTCGAAATCATGACTGGAAAACGGTTCTTCCAGCCAGGTGACACCTGCCGACTTCAGCGAGGGGAGACGCAGGGCCGCATCTTTTACCGGATCGGGCGAACAAGCCCATATAGTGCCTGCGTCCACCATGATCTGGATGTCCGGCCCGGCTTCCCGTCGTGCTTCTTCAATATGGGCGATATCCTGTTCAAGATGTACGCCGTATCCTCCCCAGCCCAGCTTGACGGCCCGGAAGCCCCGGCTCACGGCGTCCGCCACGTTTTGCCGCGTCTGTTCCGGCGTATCGCCGAACAGCATGGAGGCATAGGCGAGCTTCGAATATGCCTTCCTGTAGCCGAGCAGTTCATATACGGGAGCCTGAGTTTTCTGGCCCAGCAGATCCCATAGGGCGATGTCAATGCCGGAAAGTGTGTGCGGGGCCTGGAGCAAGTCAAGGCAGTTTTCGCGGATTTTGCGGCGGATACGCTGAAGATCCGCAGAGCTTTCCAGTGTTTCCCCTTCCACCTGTGATGCGACGGATTTGCACGCCGAGTGTGACATGGGGGTTACATAGGCCGCAATAGAGACCAGGGGTGAGGCTTCGCATTCTCCCCAGCCTTCCAGCCCTCCGGCCCGTGCCCGGACTACAAGTGCATCCTGGCTTCCGTCTCCGATATCCCGAATATGGGGTAGGGCAAGGTAAAAGAAATCAATGGATTCTATTTTCATCAAAAATTCCTTTATGGATTGAAACCTCCCCCTTCAGGGGGAAAAGCGGACTTGACAAAGCGGCAAAGCCGATGAAATCCTTTTTTATAACCCCTCCCTTCAGGGAGGGGCAATCCACACGTCCCCTATCCGTCGGCTGCGGAGTCAGTCGGCGGATGGGGAGACTGTGGATTGAAAAACATGGCGTCCGCCTTGCGAGCTCAGAAGGTGATGGTCAGGCCGCCGTCCACATGGACGGTTTCTCCGGTCATGTAGTCCGCACCTTCTCCAGCGAGGAAGCAGCAGACTCGCGCGACTTCCTCCGCCTTGCCGGGGCGGCGGGCGGGCATATGGTGCCCGTCCACATAATTGAGGCGGAACCAATCGCCTTCCGTTTCATCCTGTCCGTCCGCTGTGACGGACATGGGCGTTTTGACAAAGCCGGGCGCTACGGCGTTGATATTGATGCCGAACGGCGCGAGTTCCACCGCTCCGGCCCGCACCATCTGGGCGAGGGCGGCTTTTGCCATGCTGTAGGCACTGCCCCCGGCTTCGGCGTGGTTCCAGTGAATAGATGTCACGTGGACGATTTTTCCGCCGGACTTCATATGCCGCGCACCCAGTCGGGTAGTCAAAAGCCCTCCGTTGACCATCATGTCAAACATGCGATGCCACTCTTCAAGCGGCGTATCCAACAGGGAAACCTGGCCGCATACCCCGGCGCAGTTGACCACGGCATGCAGGACGCCGCCCCAGGCGGACTCAATCAGGCCGGAGGCCTGATCCATAGTGGTCTGGCTGCTGTAGTCTCCGACGCAGATCTGATGTTCCTTGCCGGGGAGTTCCTTCAACAGCTTTTGCAGTTTGTCTTCCCTTCGGGCGTTGAGCATGACGCTCCAGCCCTGTTCGGCAAAAAGGCGGGCGGTGGCTTCCCCGATGCCGGAAGCCGCTCCGGTGACGAAAACATTGCGCTGGGTATTCATGCGATTCTCCCGACGTTGATGGTAACAAGGGTTTCGAGTTTCGCTCCGGGGGCGAGCGTCGTGCAGGTGCCGTTTTTTATGGATGTTCCCAGAGTGCAGGGAACCGCGCTGGCCGGTTCGAGAACGCCGGTGTACAAGCTGTTCCATCCCCCGTATGTGGCGAAATACCAGGCGTAGGGGAACACATCCGTGTCGAAGGCATACTCGAAGAAGGTGCCCGCTTCCGGGCTTTCCATGCGCATTTCCCCCTTGGCCAGCTCATGGAGGAAAAAGAATTCGTTTCGGCCTTCTTCCGGGCCTCCCACGATATCCAGCCGGTCTTCTCCATAGTTGGGCCAGTCAAAGAAGCGTGCGGGGCCTCGTCCGGTGAAATCTGCGTCACCGATTTCGCCCCGTTTTGCGGCGCAGACAAGGCGATCCCCCTTGTGCAGGCGAAGGGCCGCGTGCATTTTCAGCAGAAAGCAGTTCGGTGCGGCGCGAAGATTGATAATACGGTAAGCCATGCGGAGTTGCCCCGCATGCTCATCAAGCGTCAGCGTTTTTTCATAGCTCAGTCCCGCGACGGGCAGATTCGCTTGCAGCCGGATTCCTTCCTTGCCGCACTCCCAGTCCAGAGAGCTTGTCCACAGTTCGCCATGATCGGGATACGCG
>JAEXGX010000370.1 GCA_023450535.1 Pseudomonadota bacterium
GGCCTGGGCCGCGCAATCCATGACATATTCCACGGTAGCCCGGTCTTCCTCCGTATTCTTCATGCTGGCAAAATGCATAATGCCGGGAATCCGGAACGTCGCAAAGCTTTCACACAGCCGCTCCTGAATGCTGTTGAACTGATCCGCGCCTTCCGGCAGTTTTCCTGCTGCCAGACAGTTTTCCAGCCAGAGCCATTGAAAATAGGACGCTTCGTAAAGGGACGTGGGAGTATCGGCGTTGTATTCGTAAAGTTTGGCCGGGCCATGTCCGTCATAGGCGAAGTCGAAACGGCCATACAGGGATGGTTCGTTGCGCTGCCAGCTATCCCGGATTAAATCCCAGAAGGCAGGAGGAATGGCCAGCACCGAAAGCAGTTCCTCACTGTTTACGATATCATCAGCCAGATCCAGGCACATGTCGGCCAGTTCCTGAGCCGGGTCTTCAAGGCCGGATTCGATTTCTTCCAGACTCAGCGCGTAACAGACAGATTCGTCCCAGTAAATCTGGCCGTTGACATGGTGGAAAAAGAAACCGTTCTCTTCCGCAATCTGCTGCCAGTCCGGGCGGGGTTCTATGGGCACGCGCCTCATGAGGAGGCTCCCATGCCGCCGGAGAAGCCGCCGCGCGATCCGGAACCGGATCGGCTCAACACGGGCTTGGCATTGTGCTGCATACTCTGGACGATCCGGGGGGAGGGGTTCGCCACCTTGCCGCCCGGGCCGGGCTTAATCGTGTCTCCTGCGGCAGTGCGGTACGAACGTCCCTGCTGCGGATTCGCCGCAGGGTCTTGGTAGAGAGGTTGTGAGCCCTGCATCATGCCGCCGCCCCCGAGAAAGCGGCCGGCCATGAACCCCGCCATCATGGGCATCCACATATTGCCGCTGTTCTGCTGCACGGCCGTACCCCCCTGGCCTGCCTGCTCATCGGCGCTAACGCAGGCCGCCACGCCGAACTGGGCCTCGCATTCTTCTCGCGAGCTGAAATGCGGCGTCTGGGCCACCGCGTCAAGGGCCAGTTGCTGACACTGCGCTTCGGTGAAAATATTACTGGAAATACACTCATTTAATGAAGAAAAAGTGTAGGTGCCTTCCTCGGCCTCTTCGGAACTGCACCCAGTAACACCAAGGCTGAGAGACCCCATAAGAATCAATGAGATACCTCTGGAACGTTTCATGAACTGCCCCCGGGTAATAAAATTGTTTTTGATTTACCTTAATCGAAAATGGAGAGCAAGCTCACAACCCGGTTTGCTCTGAAAACCTGGCACACGTCTGCCCCTTGTCAAGCCGCGCCGGACGCTCTATGTTTATCCCAGCTGGGGGAGCCGAAAGGCTGAGAGTGGGCATGTCCCTGACCCTTGGAACCTGATGCGGATCATGCCGCCGAAGGGAAGCGACGCCTGCCAATCTTGCAAACGCCCGCCTCCTGCGGGCGTTTTTCGTTACTGTTCCCCCCCGTTTTTTTTCTTTCTCTCAAGTGAGGCTCCTATGCAACTTGTCATCAACGGGCAGGAACAATGCCGCACAGACGGCATCACTCTGGGCGCGCTGCTGGAAGAACTCCAACTTCCCCCCGCCAGAGTAGTGGTGGAACGCAACCGCGAAATTGTGCCGCGCGAAGCACTGCACGATCTTGCACTGACCGACGGCGACCACCTTGAAATCGTGCGGCTGGTCGGTGGCGGCTAGGGCGCGTTACCACAAACAGAAAAAAGGGGGCTTTTTCGTGGCTCTGCCCCGTACCCCGCCGGGGGGAGCTTTATCCGTAAGGCTCACAAGCTCGCCTACGGCTAAAGCTCCCCCCGATCCCCCTCAATAATATCGGAATCATCCATATAGTATGAACAGCCCCTGGAGCACTTCAAAGGCTGTCTACTCTGGAAAGATTTTCCGGCTTTGCCGTTTTACCAAGGACACTTTCCCCCTGAAGGGGGAGGTTTCAAACCTTAAAGGAATTTTTGATCAATCATGACTGAAGCAAAAGATTCCCTTCTTATCGGCGGCGTCAAACTCGATTGCCGTCTGTTCACCGGCACCGGTAAGTATGGAGACGACGCGCTGATTCCCGGCATCGTGGCCGCGTCCGGCTGTGAAGTCGTCACCGTGGCCCTGCGCCGCGTAGACCTGGGCAATCCCAACGACAACATTCTTTCCCACATCCCCGCCGGGGTGCGGCTGCTGCCCAACACTTCGGGCGCACGCGACGCAGAAGAAGCCGTGCGCATCGCCCGCCTGGCCCGCGCCGCCGGGTGTGGCGACTGGATAAAAATCGAAGTCATCTCCGACTCCCGCCACCTGCTGCCAGACGGCTATGCCACGGCCCGCGCCACAGAAATTCTGGCAAAGGAAGGCTTTACCGTACTGCCCTACATCAACGCCGATCTCTACGTCGCCCGCGATCTCGCCAATGCCGGAGCCGCCGCCGTCATGCCGCTGGGCGCGCCCATCGGTAGTAACCGGGGCCTGAAGGCCAAAGAAATGATCCGCATTCTCATTGAAGAAATCGACCTGCCCATCGTTGTGGATGCGGGCATCGGCACACCGTCACAGGCGTGCGAAGCCATGGAAATGGGCGCGGCGGCTTGTCTGGTGAATACAGCCATTGCCACAGCGGGTGACTCGGCGCGCATGGCTCGCGCCTTTGCCGACGCTGTACGCGCCGGACGGGAAGCCTTTCTCGCCGGAGCCGGCCGGGTGCTGGAAGACGGCGCGGCGGCGTCCTCCCCGCTGACCGGTTTTCTCGACGCATGAGGTCTGCCATGTCACATCAATTTTCCCCCAAACTCTTTTATGATGAACTCGCCCGGCATAACCGTGCCGCGCTTGTCCGCCGCTTGTCCGAAGCCACGGAAACCGCCGTTCTGCGCGCGGTGGCGGCGGCGGAACAGGGCGAGTGCCTGAAGGAAGACGACTATATTGCCTTGCTCTCTCCCGCTGCCGCGCCATACCTGGAACGCATGGCCAGAGCCGCCCGCGCCATTACCCTGCGCAACTTCGGCCGCGCGGTGCAGTTGTTCACCCCGCTGTATCTTGCCAACTACTGCACCAACCGCTGCGTATATTGCGGCTTCAACACCAACAATGCCATTCCCCGGCGCAAACTGACCTTGGAGGAAGTGGACGCCGAAGGCGCGGCCATTGCCGCCTCCGGCCTGCGGCATATTCTGCTGCTCACCGGCGACGCCCCCAGGCTCACCGGGCCGGAGTACATTGCCGAAGCAGCCCGTGTACTACGCCGCTACATGCCAGGCATCAGCGTGGAAGTCTATTCCCTGACGGAAGAAGAATACGCACTGCTGGCCGCCTCGGGCGTAGACGGTATGACCATGTTTCAGGAAACCTACAACGAAGAACTTTATGCCCGCCTCCACCCCGCCGGGCCCAAGCGGGATTTCCGCTTCCGCCTCGACGCCCCGGATCGGGCAGGACGCGCCAGAATGCATTCTCTCAATGTGGGTGCATTGCTCGGTTTGGATGACTGGCGTGTGGACAGCTTTTTCACCGGCCTGCATGCCCGCTGGCTGCAAAAACAGCACCCGGCGGCAGACATTGCCCTGTCTGTGCCGCGCATGCGGCCCCATGTAGGCGTGTTTGACGATGTGCATCCCGTATCCGACCGGGATCTGGTGCAGGTCATTACTGCGGCCCGCCTCTTCCTGCCCACAGCGGGTATTGTCGTCTCCTCACGGGAAAACGCAACCTTCCGCGATCACCTCATGCAAATCGCCGTCACCCGCGTTTCCGCCGGAGTGTCCACCGCCGTGGGCGGTCATGCCGGAGCTCCCGCACGGGATGACGATTCCCCCCAGTTCGATATTGCCGACACGCGTGACCCTGCGCAAATGAGCGCGGCCATTCGCTCTCTCGGGCTTGCCCCCCTGTTCAAATATTGGGAACCGCTGGAAGGCGACAGTTTTTCCTGCGGCATGGAGTCTCCTTTCGTTTCCGCCGGGAGCGGAGCATGAACGACAGATCGCCCGCCGTGCCTTCTTCCACGCCTTCCTCCACATCTTCCGGCTTGAACTGGAACGATGTTCTTGCCCGTTATCTGCCGCTGGAACACATTACCCGCCTGGGGAATGTTTGTATCGGCATCGCGGGTGCGGGCGGGCTGGGTTCCAACTGCGCCATGCTGCTGGTCCGTTCCGGCATCCGCCGCCTGCGCATTGCGGACCCCGACTCGGTGGAACGTTCCAACCTCAACCGCCAGTTTTTTTTCCCCGATCAGGTGGGACACTCCAAGGTCGAAGCTCTGGCGGAAAATCTGCGCACTCTCAACCCTTCGCTGGATCTGGAATTGCTTCAGGAACGACTGGACGGCCCCGCCGCCGCGTCCTTTTTCTCCGACTGCGATATCGTGGCGGAAGCGGTGGACGATGCCGCGACCAAACAGGAACTCGTCCACGCCCTTCTCGAAGCCGGACACAATGTTGTAGCAGCCTCAGGGATGGGAGGATGGGGGGGAGACATGCACCGCCGTATCCTCGGCCGCCTTACCGTAGTCGGAGATTTCACAGCGGAAGTCGGTCCCGGCGCGCCGCCCCTTGCCCCCCGCGTCATGATGGCCGCCGCCATGCAGGCTGACGAAATCATCCGCCGAATTTTGACAGGACCATAACCTGCGGGGCAGCGATCGTTCCACATATGCTCCCCGTCCCCGGCATCCCGGGAAAGGCATCTTGGATTTGCTTCCGCAAATCCGCAACCATCATCAAGGAGTTTCCATGAGCGTCACCCGCATTCTGCCCGGCACGCATCCCGATGCGGATATCTATGCCCTGACCGACAGCAATCTCTCCCAGGGGCGTTCACTTGAAGAGGTCGCTTCCGCCCTGCTTAACGCGGGCGTCAAAATCCTTCAGTACCGGGAAAAAGAAAAAGACGGGGGCGAAATGCTCGAACAGTGCCGCCTGCTGCGTCGCCTCACCCGGGCTGCCTCTGCCTGTCTCATCATCGACGACCATGTCGATATTGCCCTGCTCTGTGAAGCCGACGGCGTCCATGTAGGTCAGACCGACCTCCCCGTGCCCGAAGTGCGTAAACTGGTTGGGCCGGACATGATCATCGGCCTCTCCACCCATTCCCCGGATCAGGCCCGCGCCGCAGTGGAGACGGGCGCGGACTATATCGGCGTGGGGCCGATTTTCGCCACACAGACGAAAAAAAATGTCTGCGCCCCGGTCACGCTGGACTACCTCGACTGGGTGGTCGCCAATATCAACCTTCCTTTTGTCGCCATTGGCGGCATCAAGGAACACAACATCGCGGAAGTACGCCGCCACGGCGCAAAATGTTGTGCCCTGGTTTCCGAGTTGGTAGGTGCGCCCGACATCGCGGCCAAGGTAGCCGCCGTGCGCACGGCCATGCACAGTGTATAAAAAAACACCCCGGGGGTTCCAGAATGATGACAATCCCCGCTGCGCGGAGTTTGCACTGTCCAAACCGCAAAGTGACTTGACGGAAGGCACGAAAATCGTTCGTTTTACGGTGCGGCTAAGCCGCGACCTGCTCGCAATTTTCGGGCTGCTGACTTTGTCAACAGCCTCAAAAAACCGTCCCGGTTTTTCGTTGTGCGAAAAACCGGGACGGTAACGGGGACGCCAGGTTATGTGGTGGGCCACGTGGGAGAGGTTTCCCTCGGTCGGAAAAACTCTCCTGCGCAATTGTCATGGTACTAGAAGGCGTATGTGAAGTTCAACGTGCCGCGGAAGCCGTTTTCATAGTCCGTCCCCCAGACATCCTTGTCGAAGTCGGTGATCAGATAGGCCAGCAGCAGATTGGCGCTAAGGTTCTGATACAGCTTGTAGCTGCTCAGGAAGTCTATTTCCCATGCGGAATCGCTGGTGGTCATGTACGTCGCGGGGTTGGCAAGAGTGCCAATCTCCGTACGCAACGCGCCGTTGGTAATCCGGTTGGTATTGTTGGTGCCCTTGATATAAGACACAGACAGGGCATGGGTGAGATCTTCTATAAAGGTAAGATCCTTCACGCCAAGCTGCACGCCCCAGGTTCCGGCGGGGTTGCAGTTGTCGATAGTGGCAGCCAGCAGATCGTTGCCGTCGAAATAGATGCTGGAAGCATCAAAGGAGCCGCCGTTGTCCACGGAGAGCATGCGACCACTGTCCTTGGAATCAGCGTCATCACCGGAGGCGTACCAGCCCTTCAGGAAGGGAGTAACCATGCTGGCGTCCATTTCCGCGCCAAGAGCGGCATACCAGCCCTTGCGCTCTCCGGTGTGATCCGCATCATTGCCGCTGTAAATGAAATCGCCCGTGAGCTTGAAGGGCGAGAACATGGTCAGTTCGCCGCCGATACCGGCCCAATACACGGTGGTGCGGGAATCTGTGGCCGCACCGTAGCCCATCATATCCATACTGCCGGGCTCTCTGACACCGTCGCCGTTTCCGTGCAGTCCGATCATGCCCCAGGGCGTGAGCTTGAAGCTGTCTGAGGTCACGTCCACGGCCAGGTAAGCGAGATCGACGCTGTTATGAGCATAATGCTCCACGCCCCACTTGTTCAGCTCTGCGTGAGGACGCAGCCAGCCAACGGTTATGCCTGCCATTTCGCTGAAGGGGACGCTCACCATGATACCGTCGCTGACGTCGTCAAGAATGGGGGAGCCAAAGGTATACGACGGCGTGCTCACAACCTGACGGCCCATGCGTACCTGTACGTCAGTGTTGGGAACCATCCAGTCCAGATAGGCCAGACGCGCGGTCACACTTTCGCCCGGCCCGCCGACTCCGGCCTGACCCCAGCTATAGTAGTTGGCCGCGTCGTTTCCGGCGGTCGCCTGAAGCTGCACACGGCCGCCAAGGGCTTCGCTGGCTATCAGATCGAAATTCACGCGAACGCGCTGCGCCGCATTGAACGTGCCCGTGGAGCCATTCTCCGTGCCACGATTCTTGTTCAGGGCATCCTTGCCGAACAAATTATCGACAAAGGTGAAGGAGGCTTGCCATTCGCCGGAAACCTTCACGTCCACAGCCGATGCGCTGTTGGCGCAGGAAAAAATCATCCCGCCAGCCAGAAGAAGAGTAATAAGCTTTTTCATAATGCCACATCCTTGGAAGAAAATTACGTCCGTCACGCGAAATGCATGCGGAACATACCCTGCCTATTCTTCTACTCGCCCTTGGATGATGGACATATGATATTGTAATGATTTTGCTTTTATATTTTAATCCGCTACAGAAAAAGTGTTGCCGCCCGGGCTGAAGCTCTCGCGCCCGCCTGTCCGGAAGCACTATTC
>JAEXGX010000408.1 GCA_023450535.1 Pseudomonadota bacterium
GCGTTACGCCGCACACGCGGAAGGGGTTCCGGCATGAGGAAGGATATCAGCATAGGCATTTCCGCAGCGGCATCGTGGGCCTGGGGCACCTCGCTCGTCGTGGGGATGCAGATAGCGCGCGAAAAGGGGCTGACCGCCTGGGCGATATGGGCGGCGGCCAACACGCTGGCCCTGCCGCTGTTCGGAGAACTCGCGCGGCGCGGGCTGCTCGGCGGGCATGTGTTCAACAGGCCGTGGATCAGGCGTTTCGCCCTTGCCATCCAGTGCTTCTGTCTGGTCATCCAGATGAACATCATCTTTGAGGTGCTGAAAGGCATGGGCATGGGCGTATGGGGCGCTTACGCCGCAGCCGCCGGCACGGGCTGGCTCTTCACCCTGCTCATGTACCGGCACGGGCTCCTCGCGTCCATCTGGACGGACTGCTGGCAGTGGGGAATCACCATGGCGGGCCTGTTCGTCATCATCGGCATGGGCCTGTACGAGAACATGCCGCGCCTGCCGCTCCCGGAAAGCTCCGGTGACGACATGTTGTGGGGCGCGTGGAGCGCCTGCATCCTGCTTGCCGGGCCTGTGGGAGACGTGCAGCACTGGCAGCGGGCCGGGGTCGCCGGACAGAGCCGGGCCTTTCTGTGGGGCGGCCTGTTCTTCGGGCTGTACATGCTGCTTGTGCTCGGTATGGCGCATTTTACGTTCAACGCCACCATGAACACCATTCTGCTCGTCGTCGTGCTCTGCGTCACCAGTTCGACCATAGATTCCATAGCCGTAGCCCTGCACGAGAGCAACGGCAGGAGAACGGGTACGGCGGCCGCCCTGTTCATCTGTATCTTCTGGGGCGCGTTCGCCCATATGGGCGTCATCTCCCTGTGGAGTCATGCGGGCATCTTCCGCGTGGCCTTCGCTCTGATCATCCTGGCGCTGGCCTGCCGGGCCGGGTCGGGAACCAGCCGACATGACGCCGCATGCAGGAGGAGACGTGAAACCTGCGAGCCGGAACTCCTGCCACCCGAAGCCCTTCGCCATGATGGCGGCAAGAGCAAGACCGATGCTGACCTTACCAGGCGTTTTCCACATGCCTGTCAAAAAAGGAGTCTGACATGCGCGTAGCCTGGCGCAATTTCACCGGGGGAGAGCTGTCGGATACCTTGTCCGCTCGCTATGATCTGACCCGCTTTCAGACTTCCGCGCAGTGCATGGAAAACTTCTTGCCCAACCTGCACGGCGACGCGGAGCGCAGACCGGGGATGCGTTTTGTTGCAGAGCTGGACGGGCCTGCCGTGCTCCTGCCCTTCAGTTTCAACTCCGACCCGGATCAGAATTTCGTGCTCATTCTGTCAGAAAAGCGACTGCGTGTTTCTGACGGTGTGCGATTGTTGGACGCGGAAGTGGCCACGCCCTATCCTGCCAAGGATTTGTACGCGATATCCCACAAGCAGGTGGGGGATGTGGTGTATCTGGCGCACCGTGATTATCCGCTGGGCAAGGTTATCCGCTCCGGCGCGCCCGGAGCCTATGTCTGGAGCTATCAGGCTGTGGTGTTGAACAGCACGCTTGCCGCGCCGGGCACGCCCGCCGTGGCCTTTGTGCGCGGTAATGCTGAAGACACGGCGGAGCTGGCCCATACTCTGCGCTACAAAATTGTGGCCGTGGATGCGAACGGCAAGGAATCTCTGCCTTCTCCAGCGGGTGCGGGCATAGGCAAACACCCATCGGATTGGGTGGTGGGCAACCGCGTGGACATGAGTTGGCCCGCTGTGGCCGGGGCAACACAATACAACGTCTATCGTGAAGAGGCCGGATATTACGGGTTTATCGGCGTGGCCAGCGGAACGAGCTTTGTCGACAACAACTATGAGGCCGATACCTCGGACACACCCAAAGAAGATTGGAACCCTTTTGCCAATGGCAATAATCCGGCCACAGTGGCCTTTCATCAGCAGAGGATGGTACTGGGCGGCACGGCGAGCGCTCCGCAGAGTTTTTACATGAGCCGCACCGGGGACTTTGAAAATTTCCGTAAGTCCCGCCCGTTACAGGATGACGACCCGGTGGAATACGCTCTGGCCTCGGGCAGTATCGACGCCGTGCAATGGGTGGAAAGTTTCGGGGATTTGCTGCTGGGCACCTCCGGCGCAGAATACAAGGCCACAGGCGAGGGCGGGGTGATTACGGCAAAATCGGTCAATATCACCTCTCAATCCTATTGGGGCAGCGCCGGACTGCCTCCGATCATCGTGGGCAACTCCATTTTGCACGTGCAGCGCCACGGAGCGCATGTGCGTGACCTGTTTTATTCGCTGGAAAAGGACGGCTACGCGGGCAACGACCTGTCGATCATGGCCCCGCATCTGTTTCAGGGGCATAGCCTTATGCAATGGGCGTATCAGCAGTCGCCCGGCTCACGCATCTGGATTGTACGCGATGATGGCACTCTGCTCTGCCTGACCTACATGAAGGAACACGATATTTCCGGGTTTACCCGTCATGTCACGGACGGGGACGTGTTCTCCGTAGCCTGCGTGAGTGGGGAAAATGAAGATGCGGTGTTTTTGGTGGTGCGACGGGCCGGGCGCTATTTTCTGGAGCGGCTGGCAATGGAGTTCGGGCGGGATGACGCCATTGCCGATGCCTTTTTCGTGGATTGCGGCGTGACGGTGAAAAACGCGGAGCCTGAGGTGGAAGTGGCCGGACTGGAGCATCTGGAAGGGCGTGAAGTGGTGGCGCTGCTGGATGGTTCCCCGGCGGAGGGGTTGGTGGTGGAGGGCGGAAAGATTGCTTTGCCTTATCCGGCGCAGGTGGCGCAGGTGGGTCTGCCCTATGTCTCCAGGCTTTCATCCTTTCCGTTGGAAGCGGACATGCAGACCGGGAGCACGCTGGGCAAGCGTCGGGGCTACGGCAGGTGTCTGGTGCGTCTGTATCGCTCTGTAGGCGGCAAGCACGGCGCGTCCGGCGACGTGAGTACGATGTACGACATTCCTTTTTTGCCGGAGCACTACGGCGCACCTTGCGAGCCGTATTCCGGCGACGTGGAGATCAATCCCGGCATGGGACAGGAGGCGGCAGCCAGCATCTGGTTCGCACAGGAACGCCCCTTGCCCTTTCAGATTGTCGCAATCATCTGCGATGTGGACTTTGGGGAGGTGTGAACATGCGGGGGCACAAAAAAAGCAAACCGGGATTATTTGAGGAACGCGATAACGGCAACAATGAGGGCAGTCTGGGCAACAACTATACCCATCATCCACTTGAGGATTTCATGTTTACTGGCTTCAATTTTTTCCGTCATTTTCATTTCAAGATGAGTCAAGTCCAGCTTTGTCGCCAATTCCTGACGGGCGTTTTCCTCGTGAATGCTGGTAAATTCCCGAAAGGCGGCGGCCTGCACCCTGGCCTGTTCTTCCGGCACTCCGGCGGCCTTGAGTTTTTCAAAATATCCAAGTGCGTCAAACGTTGTAGTGGTCATAGGGCCTCCTGTCAGTCTTTTAATTAAGTGTTTTTGGGGCGCCTGTCAAAAAGGGAGCATGAGTATGGCACTGATTTTCGCGCGGGAACGCCTGTTTCCTCATTTGTTTGAGGAAATGCGGGAGCTGCTGGAACGGCACTGGGACGAGGTGGCGCTCAAGGATGTTTCCGGCCCACTGGATATTGACGAGAACATGTACCGTCTTCTGGAAGCAAACGAGAATCTTGTTCTCGTCACCGCGCGGGAGGACGGCGTTCTGGCTGGCTACGCGGCCTATTTTCTCGGGCCGAACCCGCATTACCGTTCCCTTACGGTGGCCGAGGCGGACGTGTTCTACCTCGCGCCGGAATACCGCCGGGGGCTGGCCGGGCTGCGTCTGCTCCAGGCTGCGGAGCGCGAGTGCGTCCGGACCGGGGCGCGGGTTATCCAGAACAAGGTCAAAATCGCGCATGACTGCGGGCGTCTCTTCGAGCGCATGGGCTACGCGGCTGCGGAAAAACTCTATGTGAAGGCGGTGGGCTGACATGGCGTTCACGGCGGGGGTGGCGACACTCTTTTCAGCAGGGCTGGGGGCGTATTCCTCTATCCAGCAGGGCAAGGCGCAGGCACGGCAGGTGGAAACCCAGGCGAACATCGTTCGTCAGAATCAGGAGCTTGCAGAAGATCAGGCAAGCGCACAGCGGCGGGAAGGCTATGAAAACATGGTGCGCAAGCGGCAGGAAGTCGCAGGTATTGTGGCGCGGCAGCGTGCCGTGGGCGGCGCATCCGGCGCGCAGGTGGATACGGGCGGGTTACTTGACCTGAACATGGACACCCGTGAACAGGGTGAGTCTGATGCGCTGACCCTACTCCAGCAGGGATATGACCAGGCATGGAACAGCGACATGCAGGCGTGGAACTACGGCAATCAGGCCGTTCCCCATGAGCGTCAGGCCGCATCCGCGAAAGGCGCAGGCTGGTGGAATGCGGGGACCACGCTTGTCGGCGGCTTTGCCTCGGCGGGGAGCATGTTCGGCAAGGCCGGGGAAACCGTAAATGCCGCGAAAAATGCGGGTACAAAAGGCCCGTGGTACAGGAGTTTTTATACATGGTGATGCGCGTTCCCGACAAGATACAGGGTCTGTCCATTCCCGAATACCATCGGCAGATGGCGTATTACGCGGGGGCGGGCCGTTCGGCCCAGGCGGATGACTCCTTTGCGCGTATCGGCGCGGATGCGGACAGTGAGAAGTGGAAAGCCGTGGGCAGATTCGCCGGGTCCGTGGGGGACGCGGCAAAAACCGGCTTGAATGCCTATGACGACTATCAGTCCGCCAAGGCCACAGAAGCCTATACCGCCTTTCAGACAGCCATGCGGGAAAGGATGTACGGCGAAAACGGCATCTTCACCCGGCAGGGCGAAGCGGCGTTCAACAGCGAGGAGGAGCTGGAAAACGCCATCCGCGACACCGTGGACGAGATGACGGAGCGCATGAAACTGAACCGCGACGCCCATCTGAAACTTGCCCGCAGCGTATTCGGCTTCAGCAGCCAGGCCCTGCCCAAAGCGCGGAGGTACGCCGCCGACCAGCGCCTGAACTGGGCGAACAGGCAGGACATGGCGTCCATCGAACTGAACCGGCAGGAATTTCTGCACAATGCCGCCGAGCGCAACGCGCGTCTGCTGAACCTGATCACCATGCAGGAAGCCTACAACCGCTATGCCGCCCGCAACGGATTCAGCGCGGAGCAGAAGGAGTTCGGCTGGAAGAAGGTTCGTTCCATCACCTACTCGCAGCTTGCCGAAACATTCATCAATTCCGGCAACCTGAACGCCGCGCGCAAGCTGGTGGATGAAGACGGGCTGTGGATGGAGGACGACCGGGACAGGATCAGAATGCGGATTCGGGCACGGGACGAGCTTCTCCGGGCAAGGGAGGAGGCGGAGGCGAAAAGCGCGGAACAGAGGGAGACGCGCAAGGCCGTCCGTTCCGCCGTCCGGGATATCCTGAAAGATTCCGACGGATTTCCTTCGCTGGAAGAACAGCGGGACATTGCCCTGGGCAGGGAGGACGCCCTGCGCGACCCTGCCCTGCGGCAAAGGGCGCGCAGGGAAATCGAGCGGGAACTGGACTGGCGGATGCTGCGCCGCGACGCCCGAACCATGCGGGCCATGCTGGATTTCCGCAGCGCGGCGCG
>JAEXGX010000009.1 GCA_023450535.1 Pseudomonadota bacterium
AAGTAAAACGCAATACTATTTCGTCCGTTCTTTTTCACACGCCGCCATGCGGAGAAACAACCTGTGCAGGCGGGTATCCGGCGTAAGTTCGGGATGGAACGAGGTTGCCAGAATGTTGTTCTGACGAACGGCTACCGGCCCGGACACGGATATACCGGCATTTCTCTCCGTGACGCGAGCCAGCACACGAACCTCTGCCCCCACACGGACGATCAGCGGAGCACGGATGAACACGGCGGGCAGAGGCTGCTCTGCTCCGCATTCCAGTTCCTCAATACCCAAATGGCATTCAAAACTGTCCGCCTGCCGTCCGAAGGCATTACGCCGCACCGTGGCATCCAGCAGGCCGATACGCGGTTGATCCAGCATCCTGCCATCCGCTCCCTCAATGTCCCGGCACAGCAAAATCAATCCGGCGCAGGAACCGTACACGGGCATCCCTGCGGCAATACGCGCCCGCAAGGCATCCATCAATCCCCATTCCTGCAACAGTTTGCCCATAACGGTACTTTCCCCGCCGGGCAGAATGATGCCGTCAAAAGCTTCTGGTCCGGCGAGAGCTTCACCGGAAAGAGGCTTGCGGAGTTCTTCCGCGTGCGCTCCACAGGCGCGAACCATGCGGACATGTTCGGCAAAGGCTCCTTGCAGAGCCAGAACCCCGATGCGCAGACCTGAAAATGCGCTCACCATCCCCGCTCCTGCATCCGTTCCTCCGGAGCGATGGAAGAAATTTCCAGACCGGCCATGGGTTCGCCGAGATCCCGCGAAACTTCGGCCAGAATATCGTAATCGCGATAATGTGTGGTGGCGGCCACAATGGCGCGGGCCCGCCGCGCCGGGTCGGCAGACTTGAAGATGCCCGACCCGACAAAGATACCGTCGCACCCCAGTTCCATCATCAACGCTGCATCGGCGGGCGTGGAGATGCCCCCTGCAGCGAAATTCACCACAGGCAAGCGCCCGGCCTCACGTGTGGCCATCACCAGATCAAGCGGAGCAGCCAGTTCCCTGGCAAAGCCGGGGACTTCATCTTCGGGCATGTTGCACAGCTCGCGGATCTGCCCCATGACCACACGGCAATGACGTACAGCTTCCACCACATTGCCGGTGCCCGGTTCGCCCTTGGTGCGGATCATGGCCGCGCCTTCCCCGATGCGCCGCAGAGCCTCGCCCAGATTTCGCGCTCCGCACACGAACGGCACATTGAACGCCTTCTTGTCGATATGGAAGCGATCGTCCGCAGGAGTCAACACTTCACTTTCATCGATGTAGTCCACCTTCAGCGACTCCAGAATCCGCGCTTCAACCACATGCCCGATGCGAACTTTCGCCATGACCGGAATGCTCACCACCTCCATGATCCGCTTCACAATTCCGGGGTCCGCCATGCGGGCCACCCCTCCGGCCTTGCGGATATCCGCAGGCACGCGTTCCAGCGCCATCACCGCACAGGCTCCTGCTTCCTGCGCAATTTTCGCCTGTTCCGGCGTGGTCACATCCATGATCACCCCGCCTTTGAGCATCTGCGCCAACCCGGCTTTAAGCGTAAAAGTTCCCTTTCTCGAATCCTGTCCGTCTTTTTTCATATGGTCTACTCCTTTTTCGCTCGGATGGAGCTTTTCCTTGCAGGAATAGGTCATGCGCGTTAAAAGACAATTGATCTGCAAGAAACAGGATCAATAAACATTGTATGTATGACAATATGGACACCACTGCGCTTCTCCTCGAATTCTTTACCCGCAACGGGGATCGCCCCAAATATCTCGCTCTGGCCGACGCCGTGGAGCAGGCGTTCCGGGAACGAAAAATCGCCCCCGGCAAGGCTCTGCCGCCCCAGCGAGATCTGGCTCATGCCCTCGGTGTTACGCTGGGCACGGTGAGCCGCGCCTATGCCGAAGCCGCCACGCGCGGGTTGGTAGAAGCGGCAGTTGGCCGGGGCACCTTTATCCGCGCCCAGCGCCCGGATGTGGACGTCATGCCACCGGATGCGGCGGAAGGCGACGTAATATCAGGAATTCCATACGCCGTATCTTCGAGTTTTACACTGGGCTCCTGCACAGGAAAGGAACATGCCGAAGCTGGAGAGCATGTGCTTAATCTCGGTTTTATCGCGCCTTTCGAGCATCTCAATCCCCCTCTCTCCCAAGGGTTGAAGATACTGGCGGACCATGACGCCGCCACGCTGGATGAACTGCAAAGTTACCGGCGGCCCGGCGGGATGTTGCGGCACAGGGAAGCCGGGGCGGCCTGGGCGGGGAGGTACGGTCTGGCCGTGCGGCCCGAAGAACTGCTGATCTGCGCCGCTTCCCAGCACGCGCTGCTGACCATCCTGACCTCGCTGTGCGCGCCGGGTGACCGGATCGCGGCGGAAAGCCTGAGCTATCCTCTCCTGCGTCAACTGGCCCGCCGCCTGCGCATTCAGGTTGTGCCCGTACGCGCAGACGCGGGCGGCATGTCGCCCGAGGCGCTGGACGCCGTATGCCGGAGCGCGCCGCCGGGCAACCGGATACGGGCCGTCTACCTCATGCCCTCCTGCCGCAACCCTACCCTGACCCGAATGAGTCTGCACCGCCGGGAGGAACTGGTGGAAGTCTGCCGCCGCCGCGACCTGCTGATCATGGAAGACGACGTGTTCGCTCTGACTCAACATCGGGACACGCCATCCCCTGAAGGGGATAATCCTCTCCCTCCGCTGGCAAAGCTTGCCCCGGAGCGCGTCTGTTTCATCGCCGCCACCAGTGAAGTGTTGGGCGGAGGCTTGCGTGTGGCCTATCTTTGCCCGCCGCAGCACCACCTGGATGAACTGGAACGAACCATTTCCTATACCATTTCCATGGTGCCTCCGCTCATGGCGGAACTCGCCGCGCGCTGGATCAGCGACGGCACGGCTCAGAGAGTTCTTGACGCCAAGCGGGCTGAGGCCGGGGCGCGTAACGCGATCGCACGCGACATCCTGGACGGCTTTGAACCTGTCACGCGCGGCACGGGTTTCTTCTGCTGGCTACGTCTGCCAGAACCGTGGACAGGCATGCGTTTTGCCGATACGGCGCGGGAGCGGGGTGTCCTGGTAGCTGAAGGCGAACACTTCGCCATGGGGCACGGCGTGCCCGAACACGGCGTGCGCATTGCGCTGGGCGGAGTGAAACGCCGGGAAGATCTTGCCGCCGCGTTGGAAACTCTGGCCGAAATCTTGCACAAGGGGAATTGAGAATTATCCTTAGCTCTGAACCAAATTTCCAGCACAAGGAGCAAGAGCATGGAATTCAAAGAAATCACGCCGGAAGAACTGAGTCATAATCCCTTTAAAATGATCGGCAAGGACTGGATGCTCGTCGCCGCAGGAGACAGTGAACAGCACTGCAACGCCATGACTGCCTCGTGGGGCGGCATGGGCGTGATGTGGCACAAAAACGTGGCCTTTGTGGTCATCCGCCCCCAACGCTGCACCAGGGAATTCATGGACCGGGAAACACGTTTTTCCCTCTCTTTTTTCGGCAGTGAGCAGCGCAAAATTCTGTCCTGGATGGGCGCTGTCTCCGGCCATCAGGAAAAGGACAAGGTCGCCAAAAGCGGTCTGACCCCGTTCATGCTGGATGGCACTCCCTGCTTTAAGGAGGCTGTAACAACGATGGTCTGTCGCAAGCTCTTTGCCCAGCCTTATGACCCGGCCTGTTTTCTGGATTCCACCATCGCGCCGGAATGGTACCCTGACAAAGACTTCCATACCCTGTATATTGCGGAAATAGAAAAAGTCCTGGTAAAGTGACGCATGCGGGGAACACCGTTCAGCCGAGCTTCCGGCGTCCCCTTTTGCATTATTCTCACTCTTTGCCTCTTGCCTCCCACGCGGCATGATGCTATCGCGCGTATGCAGGCACACCCCGCGCCTGTATACGCGCTTTGCGCACGAGGCAAATCATGAATGTTTTTCTTTCTTCCTCTCCCCACGGGGAAAGCCCCCAGAAAGAACCCTCTCCTTCCACTTCTGACCTCACGCCCGGAGTTGCCCCTGGCAGTGCGGAGGAAGTTCCCCCCGAACGCACCCGTCTTCATCTCGACATTGTTCCCCAGCCAGACGACGTTACCTGTGGCCCCACCTGTCTGCACGCGGTATACCGCTATTTCGGCGACTTCATGCCCGTGTCGCAAGTAGTGGAGGAGATCGCCCAACTTCGGGATGGCGGTACGCTGGCCAGCCTGCTCGGCTGCCACGCTTTGCGGCGCGGCTACAAGGCCCGCCTGTACACCTACGACCTCAACACCTTCGACCCCACCTGGACGAAGCTGGACGCGCCCGCGCTCAAGGAAAAACTGCGTCTGCAAATGGCGGCCAAACCCGATCCCAAGCTGCGCGCCGCCAGCCTCGCCTATATCGAATATCTTGATCTCGGCGGGAAGCTTCTGTTCGAGGATCTTTCCCGTACTTTAATTCGGCGGCCCCTGCTCAAAAAACTGCCGATCATCGCCGGGCTCAGCTCTACGTATCTGTACCGTGAAATGCGCGATATCCCTTCAACCAACGAGGCGGACGACATCCGGGGCATGCC
>JAEXGX010000090.1 GCA_023450535.1 Pseudomonadota bacterium
TCTGGTGACAGGCTCGCTGCATGATGGCATTGAAATGGCCTATAATCTGACGCCGCATTACAGGGAAAACTGAATCCGGCTTCGTTTTTCGCGCAAGGCCTGAATTTGTTTGTGCAATAAAGAACAATCCCCCTTCCTCATATGGGAGAATGCCGTCATGAGTAATGACAACACCGGCCTTACCTGCAACGGACCCGACGACGCCTGGCCGATACAGAAAAAATTCGCGCTGTTCACTGCGGCCATTATTTTTCTTCTCGGCATGTTCGATCTGATCAGTCGACAGGTCATCGTTTCTCTTTTCCCGTACATCAAAGACGCATTTGCGCTCAGCGACAAGCAACTCGGCATGCTCGTCGCCTCCGTCAACGTGGCCATTTCCGTACTTGTTGTGCCCACGGCCTACCTTGTCGACCGTTGGAGCCGAAAAAAAATGATTTTTCTCATGGGCGTGGTCTGGAGTATTTCCACGCTGCTCGGCGGCTTTGTCACCAGTTTTTCCCAACTGATCATTGCCAGAATGCTGTGTGGCTTTGGTGAAGCCGGTTATCAGCCCGCCGGGCAAAGTCTGCTGGCCGCCTGCTTCCCGCGCAAGTTCCGTGCCACGGCCACGGCAATCGTAACCTGCGGCATGACTATCGGCGCGCCCATAGGACTTGTGGTCGGAGCCTTTGTGGCCGAACATTGGGGCTGGCGGCACGCCTTCGGCGTTGTAGCCATCCCCGGTCTGCTGCTGTCCTTCCTCGCCCTGCGCATGCACGATTTCAAAGTCGTTTCCGACAATGAAGAACATCCGGCTGGCACAGCGGCGCAGCCTGCAAAAAACAAGAAGGGACAATTCCTTCCTGCGGTCAAAACTATCCTGAAAACTCCCACTATTGTGTGCATTATCCTGTGCGCCGTGTGCATACGCCTCTTCAACAGCGTACTCATGACCTGGCTCCCCACCTATTTCACGCGTGTTGCGGAAGTGCCCATGACCACGGCCAGCAGCTACGCCTCCCTTATTATCCTGATGAGTTCCCTGGCCGTCTTTTACGGTGGCCCGCTGCTCGACTGGATAAAAAACAGAAACGAAAAGCTCGTTCCCGTGTGGCTGACCTTTGTTATGTTCTTCTGCGGCGCGCTCAATTTCACTGCCTTCTCTCTGTTGCAGCCGGGCAGTCTTGCGCAGGTCAGTCTGCTTGTTCTTTCCGGATGTTTCTTTGGCACACTCCTCGCGGCAGGCTCCTTCATCATCCTCGACCTGACCTCGGCAACTTCCCGGGCCACAGCCATCAGCCTGATGATCCTGTCCCAGAACCTGCTCGGATATGGCCTTGGCCCCATCCTTACCGGCACCCTGTCCGACATGTTCAGCATTTCCTTCACTATGAGTGTTTCTCCCGTCATTCTCCTTGCGGGTGGGCTGATCTATGCCGTGTGCATTTTCACTTACCCCCGGGATAAAGAAAATACCGAGTGCATTGATATCGCCTTCCACGCCTGACGGTCTGCTCCAGGAGTCGAGCAGAGCGAGACTCTACGCGGAGCCCCCAACCTCTGGAGTAACCGCAATTCACGTGCGGCGTTTAGCTCCGGCGAAGGCGGGAAACTGACGAATCAGAACATCGTGTCCTGGTCATGCATAAACTTAAAGTTAAACTGCTCTGAACAGCCCGGCGGGAAGCCGCTCCTGCCCCCGTACACTCTGAGGGAGAGGATTATGAAAAAATTTGTGATGTCGCTGGCAGCGCTCTGTACGCTGTTATCTCCAACCCTGGCCTCCGCCGTGGACGTAAAGGTACATGGCAGATACCTGTGGTCCATGTCTTTTCTCGACCACATGAACACCATCGATCCCCTGAACAAAAACATCCAGGGCAGCCAGTTTCAGGCATATCAACGCCTGCGCCTCTGGCTTGACATGGCCGTTTCTGAAAACCTCACCGCCGTACTGAACATTGAAGTGCCGCGTACCCTGCAAGGCTCTCTGGGCGTGGGAGGCTCTGGTGAAGAAATCACCGCGCGCGAGGCCTACCTCAGTTGGAAGATTCCCAATACCGAATCACGGGTAACCATGGGCCGCTTCTGGTTCCACATGCCTTCCTATACCTTCGATACCCCTATCTTGAACGAGCCTATCGACGGCGCCATGGCCAGCGTTCCTCTGGGCGACACATACGACCTGAATATAGCCTGGCTACGCCCCCAAGCGGAAACTTCCGCCTGGGGAAAGGAACACAAGTCCAGCAGCTCGGCTGATTTCGGCTTTCTCAGCCTGACCGCCAATTACGAAGACTTCAAGATTACCCCGTGGATCATGGCCGGCAGCATTGGCAGCAACGTGTTCAAAAACACGGTTGCCGCAACCGGGAACGCTATCTATGACCCCACACGGCCCTATACCTCCTATCCCAGAGGAGCCATGCGCTACGGTCAGCAGGAAGGCGACTGGGCACTGGGCTTCTTTGGTGACGAAACGCCCGCTTCCGGCGCTACCGCAGTATGGATGGCTGGTTTCGGCACCAAGCTGAACATGTTCGATCCGTTGACCATCCGGGCCGACTTTTACTACGGCGCTAACGACGCCTCCGGCGGGGCGGCACGCGAAGGCTGGTACACAGCTCTAGGTGCGGATCTGAAAACCAATGACTGGGGTACGCCCTTCATTCGCGGCTGGTACGCCTCCGGCGACAAAGGTGGCACCAAGAAAAGCGGGCGCGCGCCAGTGTTTGAAGGCCAAGGATATTTCAACGCCGCCAGCGGCTTCTTCTACGACAGCACCCTGCTCTGCCCCACCATTATCAACCGCAACCCCAATGGAACCTGGGGCGTACAGTTTGGCCTGAAAGATCTCTCCCTTTTCTCTCCCCAGATTAAGCACCAGCTTTCTGCCACTTACATCCAAGGCAACAACTCCGTGACCCGTGCCCACTATAAGGCACCGACCATTTCCTCGGATCCCAAAACCCAGAAAATGTTCGCCATGGCTTACGAAGATAGCCCCGCAGGCTATATGACCACGGCGGACTCCGCCGTCGTCATTGACTTCATTACCTCCTGGCGGCTGTACAAAAACCTGCTCTTCGTCCCCTTGTTCTCCTATATTATCAATGTCTTCGACACCAGTGCCGATCGTTGGGGGTCAAAGTACGACGCCAACGGATTCCGCTGCACCCTGAGCTTCGATTACGCATTCTAAATCTGAATCTCCGCCCTTCATCACCGGGAAAAGGGCGGAGAATTCTCCCTCCCGGCACAGCCCTACCACCCCAGCGTACAGGATACCGCCATGAAAAAATCCGCCGCCGCTCCCGCCGTCCTTATAGGCTTCATCGGTCTTTCCCTTATTCTGCTTTCCATGACCGGCATGCTCGACGTTTCGTATGACCGGGATTTCGCGCAGGGTGAAATTGATGCCACGCGCGTGGA
>JAEXGX010000139.1 GCA_023450535.1 Pseudomonadota bacterium
CGCTGCTGCTGGCCGCAGCAGCACCCCGCTCCGCATATACGGAAGTTCCCCTGTCCCCTGCAGATATCCCCGAGGGGAAAAGCCCGGCCGAACTGCTGGAAATTGAAAATTTCGGCCCTATTGAAGAACTGCCTCCGCCTTTGGAAGTCAGTTTGGGCGAAGTGGAAGAAACTCTGCGTGAACCACTGGATCGCCTGATGCGTGAATGCTGTGCGCTGGATCGCGGTCTGAGGCTGCTGGAGGAACCCGTCGAGGGGGAAACAGTACTGCCCGAGGCCGCGCTGGACAGAGTTCACCGTTCCCGCGCCGATGTAGAAAATGTTTTAAACGCCGCCACCGCTCTGGCCGGACGCATTGCCCGCCTTTCTCTCGCAGAGCAGGAAAGACCCACCCCCCTTGACTGCGTCTTCGACCTTCGCCAACTGGTGCAGCTTGCCTTCTCTACTGTGCAGGCCGACGCGGCAGAAAAAAACCTCGGTTTGTCCTGGTATATCGCTCCACACATTGCCCTGCGATACAGGGGCGACGGTGAACGCCTCTCCCGCGTGCTGGCCGCGCTGCTCACCGACGCGGTACGGGCCACAGAGAAGGGCAATGTCTGCCTGCGGGTAAGGCGGGAAGACCGTAGTGCCAATCCGGGACACCTCCAGTTTACCGTTGCCGACACGGGGCGCGGCGCACCTCCCGTCCACCGCAGTTCTCTTGCGCTGGCCCATGCCTGGGAGCTGGCGACCGAACACGGAGGCGACCTGTTTGTGGACAGTACACCGCACGGCGTGGAAATCAGCTTCAGCCTGAACTGCACCGCCCTTGACGCGGAAGATCGGACCGTGTCCGCACCGCCTGCGGCCCCGGCCGACGGATCCCTGACGGAACAGAATGCACACCCCGGCTCTCCCCTGATTATTCTCGCCTCAACCCGTTCCCTCAATCGCCAGATGTTCGCCTGGCAACTGCGTGGCGACGACCATGAAACATGGGAAGCCCGCGATTGTGCAGAAGCCGTGGCACTGTACAAAAACCGCCCCGCCGCACTGCTGGTTCTCGACGGCTACATGCCGGAGGACGATATCATCCGTGCAGTGGCCGACGTGCGGCTGTTTGAGGGCGAGCATTCCCTTCCTCTTGTTCCGGTGCTGGGTCTGGCCCTTGACGCGGAACAGGGCGAACGCCTCCGGCGGGTAGGCTGTGAATACCTCCTGTATCACCCTCTGGGACGCCAGGAACTGCGCGACATGGCACGGGCATTGCTGGCCGGGGAATCCCCTGCGCCTCAAAGCCCTCCGCCTGCCACATCCATAAAGAACTGCACCGTGCGCCCTGCTCTCCAGGCCAAAAGCGGCACGGAAGTTTCCACTCCGAGCGCGAGCACTCCCGCCGCGTCCCCGGCTGCCGGGTCCTCAGGCATATCCAAGGCTCTTTCCGCAGATGCTCTGTCTAGCGCTCAGGCAAATACGCAGACGGACACTCCTGTGGTTCATCTGAAGGACTCAAAGGAAACTCCGGCAGGCATGTCGCAGCCCGCCGTAGCGGATATGCCCTCAACTGCATGGGGAGACGCACCGGGGGACACATCGGAAGAATGCACAGCAAGTTCGATCAAGAACAAAAATCGTCCCCCCAAAACGCAACCTGCCCAGCGTCCGGCTCAAGGCACAGCCTCCAAGTCTGCTCGAGGGCAAACGGCGTCTTCCGTACCATTCCGTTCCCCCCAAAAAAATTCTCCCGCTGGGGATGCCGCAGACGTCGGCCCCCTCCCGCCTGAAAAGGCTGCCGCTCAAACGGCACAACGGTCAAAGCAGACGCCCCATGCCGCGTCGCTTCCTCTCGCAGCCCCCCTTCCGCGCAAGGCCGGGGGATGGTTGTCTTCTTTCTTTAAACCCAAGCCCCAGTTGACGCCGCAGAATTCTTCTGCGCTGACCTTATCGTCCGAAGGACAGGACGAATGGGTTGGGGACCCCGTGCCTGTCCGCGCCGTCCCTGACGCAGACGAAAAAAAGACGACGCCTGATGTCTCGTCTGTGGCCTCGCCCGAAGCAGCCCAGATTCTTTCTCTCCAGCCTGATTCGGGGCTCAGCTTTGGGAAGGAAGAAACGCAAAGCCCGCCAATGGACGCGTTAGCCCTGGATATTCCGGAATCCACTGTACAACGGCAGAAAATATTGCCGGAAATGCAATCCCGGCCACTGCGGGAAGTCGCACCTTCTCTGGATATGCACCTCGGCTCCCCCGGCCCTGAAGACAACGCTCCCGAAAACTCCGGAACTGCCCGCCCGAAAACTGCGTCTGTAAATGCAACAACAAAGAGCGGAAGGACGGAGGATGTCGCCGGGCAGGACGAAATGGGGCAAGAAGCTCAGGAACCCCTTGAAGCCATGCCTCTGAGCAATGTCGAAGCCATGCCTTTTCTTTCCATGCTTCCTGGAGGGGGAGCTGTGCCGCGCGATGACAACGATGAAATCGTCAATCTGACAGAAGACGACATGGTGCTTCCCGGCCCACTCATGGCTGTAGAACGGCGCTTTGCGGAAAACTCGGACACACTCTTCACGAAGAAGCAGGACGCGGGGGGAAAACTGGCCCTCGAACTTACTGAACCTGCCGCCGACGCCCGCCCTGCGGATCTGGCCAGTATCCGAAAAGACGTGCGTGAATCCCTTACCAGGGGCGATGCAGTGCTGTTGACTCGTGCGGCCGCACGCCTGCGTGACTGTGCGGAACACTTCGGTCTGCACACGCTGGCGGATCTGGCTTACCTGCTGGAAGAAAGCGCCCATGCCGAAGATTTTGAAGCGGTGCGGCTGATCATGCCGGATCTTGATCTGGCTGTTGATCGAGAGCTGGCTCGCGTCGCCGAGCAGGAGGTATAAGGAGCCCCTTCCCCCCCCCGGAACACCCTGCTAAGATCGCAGTACCTCAGTTCTTGTGGATGCCCGCAAATTGAATGCAACTCGTTGCTCAATTTGCGGGCGCGCCGTTTAACCGCTCCTCGTGGGGCGGCGACGCTCCAGCCTGTTTGAACCTCCGGCGATACGATTCCGAAGTGTTGCATACTGCACCAGCAAAACAGCAACAAAGGTTTAATCTTCAGAGTACGACGAGTTAACTTGCCTGCGTGGTTTCGGAGTCCGGAATACGCCGAACAAAGAAACTACTTCCTCAACCGCCGGAGGCGCGAGCGGTAGCGAGCCTGGAGCGAGGCGTGAGGGCGCGTCGGGATTCACTCCCGTGCGCATACTCACGAACGCCGAGCGGGCAAAGGTCAGCAGCGCGGCAAGCGTACGGACGTTGAACGAGGAGCGAAGGAAGACAGGATAGAACGATAACAGAAGGCTTGTGCGGCAGAATGTGGGAGGGGTATCCCGGGAGGGGATTGACAAGGGGAGCTGTCGGAGGGGAGGGCGAAGCCCGCCCATGACACAGCTCCCCTTGTCCCTGCCCGGAGGGCGGAAGGATAAAGAAGTTCGAGCAAAACGAAATCCGATGCTCAAGCCTTTGCGCTACGACGCTTTCCAGTATTACAGCGCAGCACAGCCTGTTCCCTGAAGACCAGCCCGGCGCGAAACCGCCTCTTCCAGCAAAATCTCCAGCAGTTCCCCGAATTCCATTCCCAACGCGGCCGCTTCCTTGGGCACCAAACTCGCGGGTGTCATGCCCGGAAGGGTATTGACTTCCAGCGCATAAATCCCGCCATCATCGCCCAGGATAAAATCTGTCCGGCTATACCCCGCCAGTCCGAGACTGTGGTGCGCTTCCAGCGCCATATGGCGGACTTCTTCCAGCACATCGTCCGGCAACGGCGCGGGACAGATCTCGCTGGCTCCATCTGCCGCGTATTTATCATGATAGTCGAAAAACTCGCGTTTCGGCACAATAAGCACCGGCGGCAGAGCCTCTGCCCGCCCCCTGCGCTCGAGCACACCGCAGGTCACCTCGCGCCCCCGGATCAAGGGTTCGATCAGCGCGGTCTGCCCCAGAGAAAAGAGTTCATCCAACGCATGTTGCAATTCGTTCCGGTCATTCACACGGAACAGATGCAGACTGGACCCCCCGGTATCGGACTTGACAAACAGGGGGTAGGATAAATGCGGTTCCCACCCGTCGGCGGGACGAGTCGGCAGAAAAATCCAGTCCGGGGTGCTCAGACCCGCCCGGCGGAACAAGGTCTTTGCCACGGATTTGTGCAGAGCAAGAAAGGAACCCGCGGGATCAGACCCTTGATAGGGGCATCCTGTCCTCTCCAGTAAGGCCTGCACCAGTCCGTCCTCTCCGGGCGCGCCATGCAGATTGAGAAAAGCCGCGTCGTGCGACTCGGCCAGTTCCAACAAGGGTTCAAAACCATCGGAGAGATCGTACTGCGTAATCTTGTGCCCCCGCCGGGCCAGAGCCTCACGGATAGCCGCCGCGCCGATCAGGGAAATTTCCCGTTCCGGCGACCAGCCCCCCGCAATCAACAGAATATTCATCACCAATTCCTTTATGTTAACTAGGGTCCTGCAACTCTATGCAAAAAACTCATTTTTTCAACCGCAGACGCTCCAGCAGCATGGCTTCGTGGCGCAAGCTCTGTTCTCTGTTCAGACGGATGCTGGCCCGATGCTCCTCATTATCCCCATATCGTTCCATGAGATCATCAAAGCGCTCTTCCAGACTGACCAACCTGTCGTGCCGCACCCGTTTATCCGCGTACGCCACCAGCAAGGCCAAACGCAAAGGCTCGCTCTCCGGCGCAAGAGGCCCTTCTTCCCATGGCCAATGCACATGGAAGAGCACTGCCTGCGCCAGCAGGGGATTTCCCGTCTCCTCCCGTACAATGGCCGCACCAAGCTGATCGTGTGCGCCTCCATGCAGAATGGTCCAGGTTTTGGCGATATCGTGCAGCATGGCCGCCGCCCGCGCCGTCCGCTCAGAGGTTCCTTCCGGAGCGACGCCCAGATCTTCCGCGCGGCGCGCCAGGCTCATGGCCACGTCGGCCACGGCGCGGCTGTGGGCGCGGATATTGGCGAGCATGGCATACTTTTCCCACAATGCCTCGCACTCGTCCCGGTCGGGCACGGGCAGCGAGAGGTCGGGGGCAAGTTCAAGAGACGGATACAGACAAGACGACATGGAATTCCCCCACTGGGCAATCAGCCAGGGCAGTTTAACATTGAAATTGTACATAACCGGAGCATACGGATCTGACTCGCAGGCTTCACGTCTTCACCGGGGCCAGCGCAACGGTGTGCCTTTCAGAGCTTTGCCAGACCTTTTACCGGCTATTCCGAACCGTCCACGCCCTGCCCGGCATGGCGCGCCAGCAGCGCGGCATAGGCCTCGGGCGTATCCGCGTCAGCGAGGCAGGCATCTCCCATACAGGGCACATCCAGCAGCGTATGTGCGGCAACAATGCCTCGGGCGCCCACATCGCCGGAAAGACAGGCCACTTCTTCAAAGAGTTCGGCGTGGATCACCACCGGATTGCCCCGCCGTCCGTTGTTTTCCGCACCTGTACGCGGCGCAGCGCAAAACGGCGCGTCTTGTTCATGATAGGCCGCGAGAAACACGGATGCAAGCACCCGCACCAGCGCGCCATCCACCAGGGGCTGATCTCCCAGCAGCACCATGACGCCGGGCGCATCCGGCGTAAGTTCGCGTACCAGGGCAAGCCCGGCCTTCAGGCTTTCGGCCTGTCCCAGAGCCGCACGTTCCGCCGTTACCACATGTATGCCCTGCGCCGTTCCGGCTGCTTCATCCAGACAGGTCTGTACCACTTTTACCGGCGAATGCGGTCCCACAACCAGCACCACGGGGCCCAGTCCTCCGTCCAGCGCGGCGCGTACGGCGTGCGCGGCCAGGGGCCGCCCCTTGAACGGCAACAGCAGCTTACAGTGCCCTCCCATCCTGCGGGACAGTCCCGCCGCAAGGATAATGCCGGGCAAAGACGCCGTCATTTCGCGCCCGTATGCCCGAATCCGCCCGCGCCGCGCTCCGTACTGGAAAGTTCCTGCACCGCCACGGGCTCCAGCCGCGCGAAAGGTTGAAAAATAAGCTGGGCCACCCGATCCCCACGCTTTACCACAATCGACTCAGAAGAGGTATTGAGCAGCCAAGTGACAAGTTCTCCCCGGTAGTCCGGGTCAATCACGCCCACGCCCTGCGCCACGGTCAAGCCTTTCACCGCGCCCAAACCGCTGCGGGAATACACGAATCCGGCTACCCCCGAAACCAGCGGCTCCACGGCGATTCCAGAGGGTATTCCCATCCGCGCGCCCGGAGCGATCACAAGTTCTTCCCCATCAAAGCAGGCCCGCAAATCCAGCCCTGCCGAACCGGGCGTAGCATAGGCCAACCCTTCGCCGTACAGAACACGGGCGTCGCGCAGGTACAATATATTCACCTTATTCATCAAAATTTCCTTTACGGTTTGAAGCTTCCCCCTTCACGAGGAAGAGGGGATTAACAGCTCGATGAAGCCAATGAAACTCTTTCTCCCCCCTTCCTTCAGGGAAGGGCAATCCGCACGGCTGGCTCCTCTCTGCCGGATACGGAGTCAGTAGACGAGGGGAGCGGCTGTGGATTGAAACATACGTGCTCCTTGTGCTCTCTCGGCTGCAGGAAGCCTGTTTGCAGGCATACTGTAGAGGAAAACGTAACGCGAAGCAAAAAATAGCCTGCACATATTTTTCCGATAGGGAAAGCATTTCAAGTTTAAAATGCTCTCCAGAGTCAAGCGAAGAAAGTCCTCCACAGCATACGACGACGCTGTGCAAGACAAAACGCTTGACACGCCTCATAGCCGCCGCTATAACTTGTGCGCGGTGAAAAAGGCGTCCACCATGGCATTTACCCAGTGTTTTCAGGGCGTATTTTTCTTTCCATTCTGTTGAACCGGAATTCCTGCGGAAATTTCGAGTTGGATAGGGTGGCCTGTCAGGGCCTCCCTTTTTTTTATTCCGCGCTCCAGACGCGGCGTTTCGCCGCAAAACCGCTCCTTCCCTCCCGCCGGACTTCATCCGGCCGGAATACGGGGCAAGACAAAGGCCGAAACACAAGGCATGAGTAAGGAACTTTTCGACCGGGCTCCCGCCCGCAAACTTTCAAGGGAAGAGCTGCTGCGCGTTGTGCACGAAGCGGCAGAACCGGTAACGGCATCTTTCGGACTGGAGATCTGGGGCATCGAACTCGCAGGCGCGGGCAGACCCGTGATCCGTATTTACGTAGACGTCCCCCTCTCCGCAAAAAATTTCTCCGGAGACGGCACAGAGCTCCTTCCCGAGCCCGCAGCCAATACTACGGCCCCAAATACTTCTGCCGAAAAAACTCTCGTCGAAGATGATGCCTCCCTCCTCCAGGGCGGCGTGGGAATAGATCAGTGTGCGGAAATCTCCCGCATGGTGGGCCTGGCTCTGGACGTGGAAGAAATCTTTCCCGACGCCTGGACGCTGGAAATTTCCTCTCCCGGTATGGATCGTCCCTTTTTCCGTTCTTCCCAGCTTATCCCCTATGTGGGGCAGGAACTGGACGTCACCTTGTGGGACGCTCACCCTGCGTATGCCCCGCGCAAAAAGTTCCGGGGCACGCTTGTCCGTGCCGGGGAGAACGACTTTGCCCTGCGCGTGAACGACATGGCTCCGCCCGAACGCCAGGCCGATATTGTCATGATCTGGGACGGCGTCCGCAGGGCGCGTCTTGTTCCCGTTTTTCCCGACACGAGCAAACCCGGAAAACCCTCCGCTCCCGGCGCCCCCAAGGGCACGGCCGCGAAAAAGTCCACCGGGGGAGGTAAAAAAGCATGAACCTTGAGCTGAAGAAAGCCATCGACCAGATCAGCAAGGATAAGGGCCTTGAACGCGACATGCTGATCGATACGCTTGAAGATGCCGTGCGCACCTCGGTGATCCGCAAGTATGGCGAAGATCTTGACGTGGAAGTGCGCTACAATGATGACACCGGCGATATTGAAGTATATCAGTTCAAATTCGTGGTGGATGACGTCGCCAATGAACTGACGCAAATTGACCTTGAGGAAGCCCGCAAGCACGATCCCTCGGTTCAACTCGACGACGAAATGGGTTTCCGCCTGAAGGTAGAAGACCTGGGCCGCATCGCGGCACAGTCCGCCAAGCAGGTGATCATCCAGCGCATGCGCGACGCCGAACAGGAAATCATTTACGAACAATACAAGGAACGTGTGGGCGAAATCGTCTCCGGTATCGTGCAACGCCGCGACAAGGGCGGCTGGGTGGTCGGACTCGGCGGCACGGAAGCGCTGCTTCCGCGCGAAGAGCAGATCCCCCGCGAGCATTACAAGCGCGGCGACCGCACTCAGGCTCTGATCATTGAAGTGCGGAAAGAAGGACGCGGCCCACAGGTCATCATTTCCCGTGCGCACCGCGATTACATGGCGGCCCTGTTCCGTCGTGAAGTACCGGAAGTGGACGACGGCACCGTGCAGATCATGGGCGTGGCCCGCGATCCCGGCTCCCGTGCCAAAGTGGCCGTGGTTTCCCGTGCGCATGAGGTCGATCCCGTGGGTGCCTGCGTGGGGGTGCGCGGTTCCCGTATCCAGAATATCGTGCAGGAACTGCGCGGCGAACGCATCGATATCGTGGTCTGGAGCCCTGAAATCGCCACCTATGCCCGTAACGCTCTGGCCCCCGCCGTCATTTCCCGCATTGTGGTGGATGAAAGCGAGAACCTGCTGGAAGTCACGGTGCCCGACGATCAGCTCACCAACGCCATTGGCCGTAAGGGGCAGAACGTTAAACTGGCTGCCAAACTTCTGGGCTGGAAAATCGATATCTTCTCCGAGTCTCGTTACAACGAAGCCAACGCCGTAGGGCGCGGCCTCGAACAGGTAGCCAGCGTGGCGGAAATTTCCGTGGATCAGCTCATTACCGCCGGATACAACACGCTGGACAGCCTCCGTGACGCCTCCGACGGGGAACTGGCCGACAGGCTCGCCCTGAGCGCTCCCCGCATCGCGGAACTGCGCGCCGCCATCAACTTCCTGAGTCCCGTCGTCGAGGGAGTCAGGAAGAACGCGGAAGAGTCTGCCGAAGAGGCAGGGGAGTAGGCGCATGGAGGTCGGGCACGGGCCCACCAGAATGTGCGTGATTTGCAGGCGGCGCTTTGCCAAGTCGCAATTACTGCGCCACGTTCTTTCTCCCTCCGGCGGAGAAAAAACGCTTGAGGCCGACGAGGCTCAGAAAAGGCCGGGGCGGGGATGGTATGTCTGTTCCGCTCCTGCCTGCCGGGAAAAGTTCGCCAAGATGGGCCAGCCGAAGAGCAGGCGCAAAGGGGTTTGACCGTATGGATGAAAAAATAAAAGTCAGAGATCTGGCCGCAGAGACGGGTAAGAGCACCACGGATGTCATGCGAGTATTGCGCGAAGAAGGCATCGACTTCAAGACAGCGTCAAGTTCCATCTCGCGGGAAGATGCGGAAAAGGTCAAAGCCCATTTCCAGCCGGAAGCAAAGAGTTCTGTTTCCCGCAAGGAAGTGCAGCCGGGTGTTATCGTGCGCCGTCGCCGCCGTGATGCGGAAGACGCGGACGCAGATAGAGAAAAGGCCAATCCGGAAAGCAACGTATCCGATCAGGGACAGCCTTCTGCCGCTGCCGCCGAACCTGCCGAAGCTCCCGCTGCGGCCAAGGAAGACGCCGCCCGCGTGGTGGAGGCGCCCGTGACGGAAAAAGCTGCCCGGGAACACGCGCGGGAATCCAGGCCCAAACGGTCCAAAGCGGTTGAAAGCGTTGGAGCGCGTATTGTGCGGCCTGCCCGTATTGTAGAAGAAGTCAAGGCGGAAGCTCACGCCGAAAGCGGCGGAGACAAAGCAGAATCCGCTATCCGGATGAGCATGGGGAAAGACACAGCCGCCCAGGCCGTATCCGAACCCCGCACCCCGGGCAAGTCGCATCCCTCCTCTGAAAGCGGGGCAACGGAAGCGGGAGAAGCCGCATCCGCTCCTGAAGCGTCTGTCAAGACGACTTCCGGAGTATCTTCGGAGACTCCTGCCGAAGCGCCCAAGGACGCCACCCTCGAAGCGCCCACTGAAATACGGACGGACGTTCGAAAGGACGCGCCGCAGGAAAGGACTGAAGCCAGGGCCGACAAGCCCCGCCGCGCTCCCGCCGCATCTGCGGTGCCGGAAGGCTCCTCTCAGCCCAGCCTTTTGCCCCCGGTGACCGAACGCCGCCAGCCCCGTGACGATGGCGAAAATGCCGAAGACAGCGCGCCCGCGCGCCGTCCTCAGCAGGCTACCCCTCAGGTGCGCGTCATTTCCCGGCCCGATCCCGCGCAACAGGCGCGTGTCGTTTCCCGGCCCGCGCCTGGCGACAACCGGGCGCCCCGCGATGATCGCCGTCCTGGCGGCGCTCCTCGCCCGGCGGCTGGGGCTCGCCCTGGAGCACCCCGTCCCGGCGCTCCCCGCCCTGGCGGCCCGCGTCCCGGCGGCCCGCGTCCCGGGCCTTCCGGCGGCGCCCCCGGAGCTTTTCCGCCTGCTATGCCCCAGCCCGGCGCTGAAGGCGATCAGAGCCGCAAAAAGCGCAACAAGAATCGCCGCACTGTGGACTTTCCGCAGGAAAGCAGCGAGGATTTCGCACGCCGCAAGAGCCTCGGTCTGCCCGGCATGGATGACGACGACGGAGCGTTCCGTTCGCGCGGCCGTTCCCGCAAGCCCAAGAAGCAGCAGGCTGCGCTCGGAGCCACTCAGCCGATGAAGGCCGCCAAGCGCAAGATCCGCATCGAAGAAGCCATCCGCGTGGCGGACATGGCTCACCAGATGGGAATCAAGTCCGGTGAAATCATCAAGGTGCTGTTCGGCCTCGGCGTCATGGCCACCATCAATAACGCCCTGGACATCGAAACCGCTACTGTAGTGGCATCCGAATTCGGTTATGAGGTAGAAAAGGTGGGTTTTGCTGAAGAAACCTACCTGGCCCCCTTCGAACCGGATACGCCCGACCAGCTCCAGGCACGTCCTCCGGTGGTCACCATCATGGGTCACGTCGACCACGGCAAAACCTC
>JAEXGX010000193.1 GCA_023450535.1 Pseudomonadota bacterium
AAAGCCATTTTTTCATAGAAAGTACCACCACAAGACAAAAAAAGAGCGTCCCGCGGGAAGATGCCAGGCTCCTTCCCGTGCACAAAAAAGCAAAAACATCCCGGTCAGGGCAGCAAGCGGGGCGGCCCCGTAAGGCCAATCCGGTCACGAAAGCGCTCTACAATCAAGATGATCAGCAGGTCAACGAGCCAGGCCAGAAGCATGGTCGTCACGGTGTGAGAAAGAAAATGCTCGCCGCGCAACATTTGGTAGCCGCCCATCAACCATCCGGCTGTCAGGCCCGTGGCCAGCCCCACCCAGCGCCACCGGGCGCTCGGCACGGCAAAATACAACATAATCAGTGCAAACCCGCCGGAAGCATACCCGGCAGGAAAACAGCGCCCCCCCTCCGCAGCCTCGTTGACGGGAAGCCGCCATTCCAACACGCGTTGATAAGCCTGCTCTCCACCGAACTCCATCAACTCTCTCGGACAATAGATATCCGTGACTATTTTCCCCATACCTGCAAGCGCAGGCACCAGAGCCAGACTCAGCGCCAGAAGCAGACAGCACTTTCGCCAGAGCACCAGTTTTCGCACAAAAAAACTGGCCGCGAACACGGCCACACATACGCCTCCGATAATAGACACTGTTTTTTTAGCTCCGCCGTACCAGAGCCAACGAGTTGCCTGAAAATCAAGCCGGGTAATCAGCCATTCGCCGCTTTCCCGATTAAACCACAGACGCTGGAGCGCCATATCCATATCCGTCCAGCTTTCCAGCGCAAGCACCGCCAGCAGGGAAGCCAGCCCCACACCCAAAAAAAACTGCCAGCCCCGTATGCTCATCCGAGGAACGGTATCTTCTTTATACACCCGCAAAACCCTCCGTTTACTTTTCAAAAATAGCATAACTTCAAAGTTAAACTGTCCAGGAACAAACTCCACACTGCATTTGCAGCATAGCGATCAGATAGAGTTTTTAAACGAGCCCCCCGAACATGGCTTAAGAGCATGATGTTCCAATCATTGGTTTTCTATATTACCACAGCAATATGTAGAAGACTACAATTTTACTTTTTTACTCCACAAACTTAACAAAAATTTAACAATGAGTACTGACGAAAAAAAACTCCTTGACTTTTTTTTCGCGGTACACGCACCCTCCCGGTCACAGGCATAGGAAAACATGCGTATTTCATGAAAAAACATACAATCAAACAATTTTTGAGAATGCTCCGCTCGGCAGTGAAGGATACCATCAAGAAGTGTTGACATTTTCTAGAAACATATTAGATTTTTATCCCAGTTGTGGCGAGAGACTCGCTTCAGAAGTTTGGGGAATGTCCCTGATTATTCACATGGGCATTATTTTATGGAGTCTGATATGCAAGTTTCCTCTTCGAGTGCGGTTCAGAGTGCTCTGAAACCATTACAGGTTAAGCGTACCCCAGATACCGCAAAGTCTTTCGACCAGGTGCTGGCAGATCAAGTCACCCTTTCTGAAGATGCACCCAAAACAGTTGCAAATTCCGGAGCCCCCTCTTCTGTTCTTTCTTCTGCGGAAAAAGACTTTTTCAATAATCTATATGGAGAGCGAGTTCTTGATTCGGGCTCTCCCGAAGAAGCTTATATTGGTTCCAGTGCCGCCACGGTACTGAATCAGGACGAAAAAAGTTTCTTTCAGAAGACATTCGCCCCCATTAACGCTGCAACCTATGCCAAAAATGCTTCTTATGTAAATAATTCTGCCATGGGCGCAAGTTTGAACAAGAGAGCCTGAATTTCATAACATACGCATTCATTTTAAATTTCAAAGGGGTTCCCTCTATCAGGAACCCCCTTTTTTTTTCGGCTAAATGTAAAAAAAGGACTCAAGCCCGCTTCAGGCGCGCAAAACCTTCATCAAGGTCAGCCATGAGATCTTCCGGATCTTCCAGCCCGATGGAGAAACGCAGAAGGGTTCCTTCTCCTTTCCACGGGTGTACACTCCGCTCCGGACGATTGACCGTCACCAGGCTCTCAAAGCCGCCCCAGCTTGCTCCAATGGCAAAGTAACGGTATTGGTCCACCATATCCGCTACGGCCTGCTCCGAAGTTTTTTCGATTTCCACCCCGAACAGCGCTCCGGCACCGGTAAAATCACGCTTCCATAATGCATGTCCGGGGTCGCTTTCCAGAGCAGGGTACAGTACGCGCAGAACTTCCGGCCTTCCCTCCAGCCATGTTGCGATCTTCAAAGCACTTTCCTGTTGGGCGCGCATACGAACAGACAAACTGCGAAGCCCGCGCAGGGCGAGATAACAGTCATCCGGAGAAGTTGTTTCGCCAAGCGCAATCATGCATTCCTTGAGCCGGACATACTGTTCGCGAGTACGCGCGGTAATCACGCCCAGCACCAGATCGGAATGCCCTCCGATATATTTGGTCGCCGCCTGGATGGAAATATCCACCCCTTTTTCCAGCGCCTTAAAAAAGAGCGGAGAAGCCCAGGTATTGTCCATGAGCGTGAGGCAGCCATGCCGCCGGGCTGCTTCGGCCACAGCGGGGATATCTTCCATCTCAAAGGTCAGGGAACCCGGAGCTTCCGTGAACACGAGCCTGGTTTGCGGCCTGAACAACTCCTCAATACCCGCCCCTGTTCCCGGAGCGTAATACGTTGTTTCCACCCCGAAACGCTTCAACACTGTTTCGCAAAAACGGCGGGTCGGGCCGTATACGGAATCCGTGACCAGAATATGATCGCCAGCGGAAACAAAGGGCAATACGGCCATCGTGCAGGCGGAAAGTCCGGACGAGGTAATCACCGCCCCCGCGCCCCGCTCCAGTTTCGTCATGGCCTCAGCCAGCGCGTAATACGTGGTGGTGCCCATGGCCCCATAACACATTTCATCCAGGCCCTTGCAGTGGCGCCCCTCATACTCGGCAAGTGTGGAGGCCACCACGGTGGAAGCACGGTACACGGGCATGTTTACCGTGCCGTTTGTCGCTGCTGGGTTGCGTCCTGCATGGGAAAGCAAGGTTCTGTCATTCATTGATTCAACCCGATGATTAAAAAATTTTCACAGAGAATACCTGATATTTCAGCAGGCTGCTTATTTCTGAGGAGGCAGGATCAACGGCGCAGAAGGCGTAGTCGGTGAAGCCGGAGCAGAAGGGGGCATGATCATCGGCCCGGACGCCCCCGGGCGCACAGGTTGCTCCGCGCGGGGAGAAGCGGGTGGCATGGCGTCCCGTGCAGGCATGGTCATGCTCTTCATGGACGCAGGCACATCCATGCCGTGATTGGACATGAAGGCCGTCCATTCACTCTCACAGAGTTGACCATCACCGTTGGAATCCATCATTTCGAACCCCTTACGGGAAATGTTGGGACTGACGGCGTGGAACTCTTCCCAGCTCACTTGCCCGTCGCCATTGCCGTCCAGCGCGTGAAAGCGATCAAGAGCAGGCTCGGCAACCGCCGAGCCTGCTACGGGAACAATCAGCGCACCAGCGCAGAACAGTCCTCCGAAAATCCGAAAAAGTATGGGCATGGAAATCTCCTTGTGCATAATGTGGTGCTCCCCGGCGCAGCATGCAGGCGGCGAAGCAGTCTTCATAATGACGTTCCCGAAGCGGTTATGCAAGTATGCTTCCCTGCGAATGCAGGGCGGACGCATTATCATGCGCCGCCTGGAGCGACAATAAAAACAAAGCGAGCATTACGTTCGAAAGCGGCGAGAGGGTCGCTGCTTGTCTCTCCCGCGCCATAGAGGGTTGGAGAAGTCCTCCCTGTCCGTCAGGATGCGCTGAGCTTCAGCCCTAAAATACCGGCGACAATCAGCCCGACACAAAGCAAGCGCAAAGCGGAAGCAGGCTCCCCCAATACCAGGATGCCAAAAATGACCGTACCCACCGTACCTATCCCCGTCCACACGGCATAGGCAGACCCCAGCGGCAAATGCCTGAGTGCGAGACTCAGCAGAAACACACTGAGAGCCATAGAAGCGGCAGTGCCTACGCTGGGCCACAGCCGCGTGAATCCGTTCGTGTATTTCAATCCCACGGCCCAGCCTACTTCGCATAACCCCGCGAGTAAAAGGAAAATCCAGCTCATTTCAATCCTCCTGAACATGCCATATGCCGCGTAACGGCCATAAAAAAGCCGAAGTCCAAGACTCCGGCATGAGGACAAACACATCTTTCCGCTTTCCGCCTTGTGCGGCGGAGAAAACCCTCCGAGAGGGTTTTTCATCAGTCTGTGATGCAGTCCCTGTCACGCGACAGGTTGAAAATTTCTGACAGAGCCGCACAAATCTGTCAACTCCCGGCGGCAGCGAGGCCAATGTCCCCCTCAAAAAAGTTTTTTTTCAGTAACCTTTCCCTCATTTTCTACTCATGGCATGCTTTCTGCATAGCCCCCCGCAATATGTGCCGTGCAGCTCGGACAAAAAGGACGCTGTGCGCCGCACATCCCCGAGAACACAAGGTCCGGGGGGAATGAGGACGCCTGAACGCAGTGTGTTCACTGTCGAAACTCCGACAGAGGGCATGAGCAGAGGCAAAGAAGGAGTCAGGAAGATGGCAGTCAATATAACGGCCCCGAAACTCAATTATGAGCGTTTCGCCCGCCAGGGCGACGTGATGCTGGGCGCGGGCGTCATCATCATTCTGATGGTCATGCTCATTCCCATGCCCACGTTTTTTCTTGACATCATGCTCTGCTTCAGTATTTCGCTGGCCCTGCTCATCCTGCTGACAAGCATGTTCATGACCTCGCCTCTGGAATTTTCCATCTTCCCCTCTCTGCTGCTGGTCACCACACTGCTGCGTCTGGCGCTCAACGTGGCATCCACCCGTCTGATCCTGCTCAATGGCGATCAAGGGCCGTCGGCCGCAGGCGAAGTCATCCAGTCCTTTGCGGAATTCGTGGTCGGCGGCAGTTATGTTGTCGGCGCGGTTATCTTCATGATTCTGTTCATTCTCAACAAGGTGGTCATCACCACCGGCACCACCCGTATCGCCGAAGTGGCGGCCCGCTTCACCCTTGACGCCATGCCCGGCAAACAGATGGCCATTGAAGCCGACCTTAACGCCGGACTCATTGATGAAGAGGAAGCAACCCTGCGCCGCAACAACCTGCGCCGTGAAGCGGATTTTTACGGCGCCATGGACGGCGCAGGCAAGTTTGTGCAGGGGGACGTGACTGCCGGTCTGTTCATCACCTTCATCAACCTCATCGGCGGCATCCTCATCGGCGTCATCCAGAAAGGCATGAGCTGGGATCAGGCGCTGACCACCTTCTCTCTGCTGACCATCGGCGATGGCCTGGTTTCCACCATCCCTTCGATTATTATTTCCGTCGCGGCGGGCATGATTGTTTCCCGCGCTGCGGCTGAAGCCAAGATGGGCGAAGAATTCCTGGCCCAGCTCTCCTACAACTCCCGCGTTCTGCGCATGGTGGCCGTGGTGCTGTTCATCTTCGGCCTCGTGCCCGGCCTGCCCATGCTGCCGTTCTGGATTTTCGCGGGCCTCATCTTCATCGTCTCCCGCGACATGGCCGACAAGGAAAAGAGCGAGGAAGACAGCTCCGCAGGCAAAGCTGCCGGAGCGAAATCCGGTTCCAAGGGTGAATCCATGAGCGCCGATACGCCGGAGGAAGTACAGAACCTTCTCCCCCTCGATACGCTGGAACTGGAAGTGGGCTATGGTCTTATCCCTCTGGTGGACGAGGCTCAGAACGGCAACCTGCTCTCGCGCATCCGTTCCATCAGGCGGCAGTTCGCTCTGGACATGGGCGTGGTGCTTCCCGCTCTGCACCTGCGGGACAACCTTCAGCTCCGTCCCGGCCAGTATGCCCTGCTGATCAAGGGCAACCCTGTAGCCAGCGCGGAAATTCTGGTGGATCATTTCCTGGCTATGGACCCCGGCAACGTGACCACGAAGATCGAGGGTATCGAAACACGCGAACCTGCCTTCAATCTGCCCGCGCTGTGGATTCCCGAGTCCCGGTGCGAAAATGCCCAGGTGGCGGGCTATACCGTGGTGGATCCTTCCACGGTCATCGCCACCCACCTTACCGAAGTGTTCCGCCGTCACCTTGGCGATTTCCTCGGCAGACAAGAAGTTCAGGCGTTGCTCGACACCCTGGCGAAAACTTCACCCAAGGCCGTAGAGGATCTGGTCCCCAACACCCTGTCGCTGGGTTCCGTGCAGAAGGTGCTCCAGAATCTGGTACGCGAAAACGTCACCATCCGCGACATGCTCACCATCGTGGAAACTCTGGACGATTACGGCGCAACCATCAAAAATCCCGATGTTCTTACCGAGTATGTGCGCGAAAAGCTTGCAAGAAGCATCGTCAAGCCGTACATGGATGCAGAGGGAACGCTTGCTATTGTCACTCTGGATCCCCAGGCTGATCGTACCATCCAGGAATCCTTGCGCCAGACGGACGGAGGTTCATATCTGTCTATGAATCCTCTTTCGGCCCAGCATCTGGTGAACAATATCAACAAGGCCGTGGAAAACGCCGTGTTGGCCAGCGGACAGCCCGTCGTGCTCACTACTCCCGTAGTTCGTCCGCATGTGGCTCAGCTTGTAGCGCGCTTCCTGCCCAACGTGCCTGTGATTTCACAGGCGGAACTCCCCGCGGATGTCCGCCTCCAGGCCGTGGGTAATGTAGGTATCGAATAATGCAGGTTAAAACTTTCACCGGCCCCAGCACACAGGATGTTCTGGCTCAGGTCAAGGCCGAACTCGGCTCCGACGCCATTATCCTCGCCAGCCGGGAACTGAACGGGAACGGTTTGCACCTGTTCGAAATCACGGCCGGGGTTGAACGCCCCACGGGAAGCTTCGGCTTTTCCGGAACCGCCGCAGACGCAGCAACCGTGCCCCCGGGTTGGGAGGAATGGCACCAGGAATGGTCCCGCATCAAAGGACACCTTTACGCATTGATGCAACCTTGCATTCCCTGGGAGAAGCTTCCCCCCCGCCACCGGATGGTGCTGGAATATCTCCAGCGTGAAGGGGTTGAAAACGATGTCGTCCTGGAACTGTACCGGGCTCTTTCGGAAAGCGTGACCGGCACCTCCATGCTCGCCGCGCTGGCTCATCTTGTGCCGGTGCAAAGCTTTACGGAAGAGCTGTGGCCTCAGCGGCTGCATTTTGTGGCCGGCCCCTTCGGTGTGGGCAAGACCAGCACTGCTCTGCGCCTGGGCCTGGCGTTACGCCATGCCCGCCCGGATATTTCCGTGGCCTATCTCAACGCAGACTGCACGCGCGGCAACGGGAGGCTGGTGCTACGCCACTGGGCGGAGCTGTCCGACTTTGGCTATTATGAAACACCGGATGCCGCCACCATGCTGGCCGGAATCAACGCCTGCAAAAATTACGATGTTGTCTTTGTAGACATGCCCGGTCTTGGCCGGGAAGAGAACCTGCGCGATCGAATGTGCCTGATGGGGCTCTCGGCCTGGGTGGAAGGCGAAAAAGCCCCCAGTTCTGCGGCGATGCACCTTGTCATGCCGCCGCACTATGGAGATCAGCAAATTTCCTCATTTCTCAGACGCTATCAGGTTCCACTGCCCGGCAGTCTGATCTGGAGCAAACTTGACGAGGCGTTGAGTTTCGGCACGCTGGTCAACGTGGCCGTGCGTTCCGGGCTTCCCATCTCGGCTATTTCCTTCGGCCCCGAACTTCAGGCCAGTCTCCTCCCGGCGGAGGAAAGTATCATCTGGCGCCTGTTGCTTAAACGTCAACTTCCCGGCCCTTCTCACTCCGGCGGAGCCGCGTCCCCCATCTAGAGGAGAATATATGAATACCCTGCCTCTTGTTATCTCCGTCACCTCCGGCAAAGGTGGTGTGGGCAAAACCAACCTGTCCGTAAACCTTGCGTGCTGCCTTGCCGCCGCAGGCAAACGGGTCGTGCTGCTTGATGCGGATCTCGGCCTGGCCAACGTCGACGTGCTGCTCGGACTTACCCCTCCGCTCAACCTTTTTCACTTGTTCCACGAAGGCGCTGAGCTGTCCGATATTCTCTTTGACACTCCTCATGGTTTCCGTATTCTGCCAGCTTCTTCCGGCATGAGCGAAATGCTTACCCTCTCTACCGGGCAAAAGCTGGAACTGCTGGAAGCTGTGGACGAACTGGAAGAATCTCTGGACTTTCTCATTGTGGACACCGGCGCAGGCATCCACGACAATGTGGTATATTTCAACCTTGCCGCACAAGAACGTATTGTGGTACTCACTCCGGAACCCACTTCCCTGACCGATGCCTACGCCCTGATCAAAGTGCTCAAACTGAGTCATGGAGTGGAACGCTTCAGAGTACTGGTCAATATGTCGCCGGACGAAAAAAATGCCAAAAATATGTTCGCAAGACTCCATGCCGCCTGCGATCACTTTCTTGATGGCGTGAGTCTTGACTACATGGGCTTCATTCCTCGTGACACCATGGTGCGTAAGGCCGTGGTCAACCAGACGCCGTTCGCAGTGGCCTGCCCGGATTGTCCCGCCAGCCGGGCCATGAGGCAAATCGCCGCTTCGGTGCAAAACTGGGAAGCCCCGGAGAATCTCGATGGCAACATCAAGTTTTTCTGGAAGAAACTGCTCTTCCGCTCCTGAGCTCTGCGTGAATATAAACCAGAGTTCTTGTGCCGGTACGCCGCTTCCCCGGGGAGAGGGCTTGCTGGAAGCGTGGGAAAAATTGGAATCCGGCGCACTGCGCTGGGACGATTTTTCTCTTGCAGACAAAGAAAATATCACCCGGCATTACGCTCCGAAAATCCGGTTTCTCGCTTTGCGCCTGAAAACAAAACTGCCCCGCAACGTCGAATTGTCCGAGCTGATCAGCGCGGGAACCCTTGGCCTGCTGGAAGCTCTCGGAAAATTCCAGCCCCAGTTGGGTATCCGTTTTGAAACCTATGCGGAAAACCGCATACGCGGAGCGATGCTGGATGAACTGCGGCGCCTGGACTGGTTCCCGCGCAGCCTGCGCCAGCGCGTACGCAAGCTGGACGAAGCTATGTGGCAAATCGAACATGAGATGGGCCGCCCACCCACAGTGGAAGAAATCCAGGAACGCACCGGTCTGCCTGCGCGTGAAGTGCACCAGGGGCTGGAAGCGTTACAAAGCCAGCTTTGCGTTTCTCTGGATACTATTCAGGATTCTCTGGCGGGTGAAGACGAAGCCGGGGGAGAACCTTTCAAGGATACTGCCCACTCCGAAATGGTGGAACGTGTGGCCTCACTTGTTGACGCATTGACACCGAGAGAGAAGCTGGTATTGTCCCTCTACTATACGGATGAGCTGAACATGCGGGAAACAGCGGAAGTCATGGGTATTACCGAAGGCCGTGTTTCCCAGCTTCACTCCCAGGCGGTTACCCGCCTGCGGCGCGAGTTTCGGCAACAGTTCGGCGAAGATTCGCCGCTGTAAAATCATCTGGTACATGCCGTTCCGCCTTTTTCTGGGGTAAAGTCCGGCACCAATCCGGTCGAATATTCAGCAAAAATTCTTTTATGGTTTGAAACCTTCCCCTCCCGGGGGAAAAATGGAGTTGACAAATCGGCGGAGCCGATGAACTCTTTTAGTAACCCCCTCCTTGCAAGGAAGGGTAATCCACACGGCCCCTGCCGCCGGATGTGGAATCAGTGGGCGGATGGGGCCGACTGCGGGTTGAAACATACATACCGGCTCGTACACTTACAGGGGTTTTAACATGACTTACGATCCGAACATGCGCATTCTTATTGTGGATGATTTTTCCACCATGCGCCGTATCATAAAGAACATCCTCCGCCAGATTGGATTGAATAACGTGGTGGAAGCAGATGACGGCACCACCGCGTGGGAAACGCTGAACAGGGATCATATCGATTTTATCATTTCCGACTGGAACATGCCTCAGATGACAGGCATAGAACTACTGCGCAAGGTTCGCGCCAGTGAGGATTACGGGCATTTGCCCTTTCTCATGGTCACGGCTGAAGCACAGCAATCGAATATTATCGAGGCAGCTCAGGCGCGTGTGTCCAATTACATTGTCAAACCGTTCACTGCGGAAACCATGAAGCAAAAAATCGACAAAATTTTCGCGCAGTGAAAAAACGTTCGGGAATGCCGCCCCCGACAGTTTCCTGCGTGAGCCTGCGGAATTTTCCGAACATGACCTTGTACCTGCCCTCCTGCGGCGGAGGACAAACATCCGTCAAAGGAAGTTTCCTGTTTTTTTCCCGGCAACGCCCGCAGGAAGTTTCTTTTCTGTGGGCGTTGCCGCTTTCCGGGACAAGGGCCACAGACCACGGCAATCGAGGAAGCAGTGTCGCAAACCGTTTTCACTAAACTGGCTCAGGACAAAGC
>JAEXGX010000201.1 GCA_023450535.1 Pseudomonadota bacterium
GCATAGCGGTAGAGCCAGCGTCGGGTTATGCCGTCCGTTCCGGTCAGAGGAGCGGTGGCGGCCCAGCCCCCGCGCGGCAGGGCAGATTGCGTATCGCGGGAAAAGGCGGGCGGCAAAATGCCGCGCCGGGTCAGTTCGGCGATGCTTGAAGCTTGCAAAGGAGCCACTTCAAAAACATCTTCCCTGTCTTCCCCAAGATTTTTTGTGGTATTTCCGGAAGAAGCCCCGGAAGCCTTTTGCTGCTTTGCCGCAGGCAGCAGGGGCCATATTTCGCGCGGGGCTTCCACCATCATATACAGATCCGCATAACGGGAAAGGCCCATCCGGGCCAGACGGAAATCCGGCCCCATGCCGGTAGAGCCGGGCAGGATTTCCCCACCCAGGATCACGCCTTCCTTCGCACAGTATTCATCCAGACGGGCGTAATCCTGAGAAGGTTCGTCGATTGTATCCTTTGCCGCCGCCAGGGAGGCGAAGCGCATTCCGATCACTGCTTCAGATTCAAGAGACGGCCCGCCTGAATCGGATGCGACATTCCAGCCGCTTGCCTTTTCTGCCACGGAGGAAAGAAAGATTCCCTGGATGCCAAGGGCGGCCAGAAGGCGGGGAGGGAGAGCGCGAGGCAGTACGGCAAGGGCACTATCGCCAATTTTTTCCCCCAGCGCGGCGCGGGAGGGGTCGAAATCCAGCCAGACATCCGCGGCGTTCAGCAGCAGGGTGATATTTCGTGTACTGCCGGACGCGCCCCACACCAGCGGGGTGCCGGAAACAACGGAAATCAGCTCTTCACTCTGGCGCAGGATGGACTGTTTTTCCAGCCATTGCACGTAGCCGGGGTGGGCGCGAGGAAGTTCGACTTCATTGTCCGAACGCAGGGCGCGCGGCACGGAAGGTTCGGGAGCTGTGCAGGCTGTAAGGCTGAGGCAAAGCAGGCAGAAGGGCAAGGTCCGGAATGCGCTGCAACGCCGGCCTGACGTGCTGGAGCGCGTGAAGCTGGAAAAAAAGAAAAGAAATACGCAGGCTGCTGATAATGTCAGCAGTCTCGAAAATTGCGAGCAGGTCGCGGCTTTGCCGCGCCGTAACGCAAGTAATTTTCGTGCCTTTCCGCCCGGCGACCCGAAATTTGCGGGGGGCCGGTGGGCGGCGACCCCCCAAAAAGAGGTTTTTTTCATCAAAAATTCCTTTAAGGATTGAAACCTCTCCCTTCAGGAGGAAAGGTAAACTTGACAAAACGGCAAAGCCGATGAAATCCTTTTTCGTAACCCTTCCTTTCAGGGATGGGCAATCCGCCCACCCCCTGGCCGTCGGCTGCGGAGTCAGTCGGCGAGATGGGGCGACTGTGGATTGAAACATCAATCTGAAGGAAATACGGCATGTTCATCTCGGCAGGCGGAGGGATGGCAGGCCAGTCTTCCCGGGTTCGGAAAGCTCGCCATTTGTAGCCGATGCAGAGGGTGAAAACAAGTGAGGCCCGGGCTTCAGACGTACAACGTATAGGTGGAATATCGCGTTCCGGTGTGCAGGTACTGAGGTTGCTGAAAAAAGCCTTTGAGGGGACTCTTCGCCTCCTCAAACTCCCCCCGGCAGGTCGTAGTACGCCCTGCACCCCAATTATTATACTTATAATTATATGGGGTCCGGGGGAGATTATCTCCCTGCCAGACCGGTTCGGTCCCGGTGGGGCGCGGGGCGAAGCCCCGCTTTATTGTCACTCCGGGATACTTTCAATTGCAAAAAGCACCAGGAAGCTTCAGGCAGGAATTCTTCCGCGCGATATGCCTCAAGAACAGCAAAGCTGTACCAAAGGAGAATGATCCCGGATGCCTATGTCCCCCTTTCACGCCATGTACAAAGCTCGAGAGCTTTCAAATTATGCTTTCGGCAGGGACAAGTTTATCCCGGTTTTCGCGTCTTCCTCTATCAAGATATACCCTTACCAAATCGCTGCAGCCCGATTTGCGCTACGCTCCCCGTACCTGAAAGGAGCCGTTCTCTGTGACGAGGGGGCCCTTGGTAAAACCTACGAGGCTATGCTGATCATTGCGCAGATGTGGTATGAAGGAAAAGAACGTCTGTTGCTTGTCATACCAACGCCGTTACTGCCCCAGTGGGCGCGCACCATTGAGGAATCGTTCAGCCTTCCTTTCTATGTCGTGGATACCAATGCTGCTTTTGAATCCGCTCAGACGAAAGTGGAAAATCCTTTTGTGCAGGAGGGCATTATCCTCACTTCCTATGATTTTTCCGTTGAAAAATCAGAATATATAGCACGGGTGCAGTGGGATATGGTTGTCTTTGAAGAAGCACACCACCTTCGCCGTGTCTATACAGACAATAACAAAAGCGCCACAGTACTTCGGCAGGCTGTAGGGGAATCCTTCAAGCTGCTTCTGACAGCCACACCCATGCAAAATTCCATAATGGATTTGTACGGGCTTATCGGATTCATTGACGATTCTGTTTTTCCCGATGAAGAGCAATTTTACCAGCGCTATTTCCGTAAGCCGGAAAATTATCCGGAACTGGCGCAGCGCGTCAGCAAATTTTGTTTCCGCACAACCCGCCCGCAGGTAGCAACCTATGTGAACATACCGGAGAGGATACCCGTTACCGTGGAATTTTCTCTGACGGACAAGGAGCAGGAATTATACGACCTGCTTGATGTCTATGTGCGGAAGAATACAAAGATCGCCTTTCCCAGAATGGATAAGTACGATTTGGCCCTGATGCTTTTCCGGACGTTTTCTTCTTCGACTTTCGCCATTGAACGCACCTTGCGCGGCATTGTGCAGCGCTTGGATACCATGTACAGCGAAAACCCTGCCAATAATTTTATTAAAGGCGAATTGGAGGATGTGCGCCGGATGTATGTTTTGGCGCAAGGCATCACGAAAAATGCCAAAGCCGAGAAATTGTTGCAGGCCTTGCAAGATGGCTTTACACGGCTCAAAATTTGGGGGGCGAATCCCAAGGCGTTGATATTTACGGAAAATCGCGTCACCCAGGATTTTCTCGTCCGCTTTCTCAAAGAGAACGGCTACGGCGGCAAAGTATTGGCGTACAATGGCAGTTGCAGTCGGGATTACAGCATTATCGAGCGTTTTGCCAGGGATGTTAAAATTCTGGTTGCCACCGACATTGCCGCTGAAGGGTTCAACTTCGAGTTCTGTTCCTTCGTCATCAACTATGACTTGCCGTATAATACGCTGACCATAGAACAACGCATCAATCGTTGCCATCGCCAGGGGCAGCAGTCAAATGTCCTGATTCTTAATTTCTTGAACAAGAATAATTTTGCCGATGTACGTATGCTGGAACTCATCAACAAGCGTATCCTGCAGTTCTCCGGCGTGTTCGGCATGTCTGACGCGGTAATCGGGAATTTCAGTGTGGATTTGGCAGGCGCTTTTTCCAAGCTGCCCGGAAGTGCTCAGAGTCGGGAAGCCATTGATAAAGCCTACAGGG
>JAEXGX010000234.1 GCA_023450535.1 Pseudomonadota bacterium
TACTCCCCCGGCGCATGGCAAAGTATGACGAAAGCGTGACTGCCCTGCGCGACATCCTGCTGGCCTACGCCACCTGCCCCGCCGACAAGCTGGACGCCCGCCGTCAATCCGTGCGCGCGCTGGCTGCTCATGCCTCATGGAACGACTTTTTCCCGCTGTATCTTCAGGCTCATGCTCAGGCCGCAGAAAAAGCCAATCTGCGAGGAAAACAACTGGCCGGAGCCAGACGGCGCGAATCCCTGAGCAGAGTGCTGGAAGTAAAATCCTCCACCACGCCTTTTCTGCGTAAATTGACCGCCGTGACCGAACTGCCCCCGCCCCTGGCCCGCCTGCGCGAGCTGGCGTACAATCTGTGGTGGTGCTGGCATCCCAAAGCCGTCTCACTGTTCCAGGACCTCAACCCCAGCGCCTGGGACGCCTGTTTCCACAATCCTGTGCGCATGATTGAAGAAGCCGACGCCGTTGCACTGTCCGCCCTGGCCAACAGTGAGTCTTACCTGAAACGCTACGAACAGGTCATAGCCGACTTCGACGCCTACATGTCCGCCCCGCCCCGCGCGTTGAGTTCCGGCCCGCACGATCAGGACCATGCGCTGATCGACGATGCCCGCCCCGTGGCCTATTTCTCCACGGAATACGGCCTGCATGAAAGCCTGCCCCTGTATTCAGGCGGGCTGGGGGTCTTGTCCGGCGACCATCTCAAATCGGCCAGCGATGAAAACGTGCCGCTGGTCGCGGTAGGGCTGTTGTACCGTAACGGTTATTTCCGGCAGACTCTGGACAGGAACGGACGTCAGACCGCACTGTATCCGGAAAACGACTTTTCCACCCTGCCCATTGAGCCCGTACCGGGCGAACAGCACAAGATGTTGGAAATTTCCCTCGAACTTTCCGACCGCACCTTGTACGCCAGAGTATGGCGCTGCCATGTCGGCCGGGTAACCCTGTACCTGTTGGACACAGACACCCCGCATAATACCGAAGATGACCGGCGCATCACGGCTCGCCTGTATGAAGCGGATCGCGATCTGCGCCTGCGTCAGGAAATCCTTCTGGGCATGGGCGGTGTGAGCCTGCTGCGCAGTCTGGGGCTGACCCCGGCTGTCTACCATATGAATGAAGGCCACTCGGCCTTTCTGACTTTGGCTCTGATACGTCAACACATGCGGGATGAAGACCTGCCGCTGGACGCGGCCTGCGTCCTGGCCAGAGGGCAATGCGCCTTTACCACGCATACGCCGGTGGATGCAGGAAACGAACGCTTCAGCGTCGACCTCATGGAACGCTACTTCCGCTCCTTTGCCCTGTCTCTGGGTATGGACTGGCAAAACTTTCTGCGTCTGGGCCGTCAGGAAGGCGGCGACTCCCGCCTCTTCGACATGACGGTTCTCGCCCTGCGTCTGTCCCGCCAGGCCAACGCCGTCAGCCGTCTGCACGGGCATGTGTCTCGCCGCATGTGGCGTAACGTCTGGCGCGGGGTAGCTCTGGCCGAAGTCCCCATTACTCATGTGACCAATGGCGTACACACGCCTTCAATCGTAGGCCCGGCCTTCCGTTCCCTGCTCGATGCGCAGTTGGGCCTGGGCTGGCTGCAACTGCCTCCCGACGCACCCGAGTGGGGAACCGTGGACGCCATTCCGGACGACGAGTTCTGGATGGCCCGACGCATCCAGAAAGAAACCCTGCTGGATAGCCTGCGCAACTGGATGCAGCGCGGAGCGTTGGCCGCCACACTGAATCGCGAACAGCGCAAAACATGGTTCGACCAACTCGGCCCGGACACGTTGGTTATCGGTTTTGCCCGACGCTTCGCACCCTACAAGCGGGCTACCATGCTCTTTGCCGACCCGGATCGTCTGGCCCGTCTGCTCAATCAGCCGGGGCGGCCCGTGGTACTGATTTTCTCCGGAAAGGCTCACCCTGCAGATGAAAAAGGCATTGATCTTATTCAAGAAGTAGTCAAATACAGCCTGGACCCGCGTTTCTTCGGCCGTATCTTTTTTGTGGAAGATTACAGTCTGGCCGTGTCACGCCTGCTGGTTCAGGGCTGCGACGTGTGGCTGAACACGCCCCGCCGCCCCTACGAGGCCAGCGGCACCAGCGGCGAAAAGGTGCCGGTCAACGGCGGCATCAATCTCAGCGTGTCTGACGGCTGGTGGGTAGAAGGTGCGGACGGCCGCAACGGCTGGACCATCGGCCCGGATACCGTGGGCGGCGAATTGCGCAGCGAGCAAAACGACTACGCCGATGCCGAAAGTCTGTATGCCCTGCTGGAAGAGCAGGTTTTGCCCCTGTACTTTGAACGCGGCGGCAACAGTCTGCCCCGCAGTTGGGTAGCTATGGCCAAGCGTTCTCTACGCACGCTCACCGCACAATACAGCACAGGACGCATGATCCGTGAATATGTGGAGCGCATCTATCTGCCCACAGCCCGACAGAGCGCAAAACTGACGGACAAGAGGCAGAAAACGGCCCGCCGTCTGGGCGAATGGATGGGAAAAATCGCGGGCCGCTTCAGCGCTGTACATCTGGAAGAAATCCGCATCGATGGCCTGGAGGGAGGTATTCTGCTCTGCGGCAAGCCGCTGACCGTGAACGTGCGTCTGAACAGCGGAGAACTCTCTTCAGCGGAACTACGCGTGCAACTGGTCATCGGCCCCACAGACGGCACAGACTTTACGGAACTGCCCGATATAGCGGAGCTGGCCCCGGCTTCCGACGCCGCCCCCGGCGTCCAGCAGTGGAGCGGCTCGTACACCGCCCTCAAGAATGGCCGCTACGCCTATGGCATTCGCGTTTTCCCCGTGACTGAGGGCCTTGATGACGCGCTGAAGACAAATCTTGTCTTGTGGGGGTAGAGCTTTTCGCCATCGAAATGCTCTGCGAAGTCAAGCGGAGCGAGACTTCGTCGCGAGGCCGGAGCAGCCGCAATTCACTTGCGGCATTGCCACCCAACGGGCGCCCCGAAGGGCATACAGGCATGGACAGCAGCGCAAGCTCCGGCGGAGGCGTGAAACCTGCGGGTCAGAATATAGGTCTGGTTGGCAGGTATTTTCAATAGCAAAATGCTCTAGCATTGAAGAACGGCGGGAGGAATGGCAAGCAGCGTTTCCCCGCCGTTTCTCACTTGCGGGAGGAGGGGAGCCGGCTTATGCTGCCCTCATGTACGATGCAAGCACCAACAAATTTTCCGTATCCGGAAACCAGTTTTTTCCTTCGCCTGCCCGCAGAGTCCGTTTCCGCCTCTGGACAAAAAGCGACCGGGAAAATTTCCGCCGCCTCAACCGTAACAGCCAGGTCATGCGCTTCTTCCCCGCGCCTCTGTCATCCAAGGCCAGCGATGCCCTGCTGGAACGCTTCATGGCCCATCAGCAAGAAGAAGGCTTCGGCGTGTGGCCGGTGGAAGTTTTTTCCAAAGAGTATGACGAAACAGATAACGCGCCGTGTTTCGCCGGCTTTGCCGGACTTCTCCGGGTGCGCTTTGCCGCGCCTTTTTTGGCCTATTCGGACCATCCTCCGGTGGAAATCGGCTGGCGCTTCCTGCCGGAATTCTGGGGCCAGGGGCTGGCCTGCGAAGCGGCAAGGGCAAGCCTTGACTTCGGCTTTCGCCAGCTCGAGCTGGAGGAAGTCGTCTCTTTCACCGCCGTTTCCAATACCCCTTCAAGGCGGCTTATGGTCAGGCTGGGCATGACACATGAACCGGACGACGATTTTGATCACCCGTCCCTGCCTGATAATCACCCTTTACTGCGTCATGTGCTGTACCGTCTGGCGCGGGAAGAGTTTCATTCGGCGTAAGTTCATATTGCCGCCCGTAAAAATACCATAAAAAATCCCCACAGTCTGAAAAATTCAGCCTCTGGGGACGAAAAATTCTGTATTTCCTGCACAAGCAGGAAGTTAGTGCTGCATATGGTCGCCCTTTTTGATGCGGTACACAATGGCGCACATCATGATGACGAAATAGACAAAAATCAGGCCCACGCCCACAAATCCCTGCGGGGTGGAATGCATGGCACTTTCAACAAGATGGGAAAACATGGCGCGCGCTCCTTGGCTTAAGACTTGCACTCACCGCATCTGCTGCACGGCATAAAAGTGCTTTCGCAGTATGCCCCGGCAGGGCAGAAAAAGTCAAGGGAGGCTACGGCGAAAGGAGCAGTTCACGGCCTGACAGCCGGTCTTTTTCCAGTTATACAGGTTACACGTCATTAATAAAAATCCGGGAGACTCCATGCGCGATGCTTCACCCCCATCTTCTCTGCACCCCGACGCGGCTGCCGATCTCAGACTCGTTTTGACCGGATTTTCCCACGACGGACGCTGCGTGGCTCGTCGTGAGGGCGAACCAGTCGTCTTCGTACGTGGAGGGCTGCCCGGCCAGCGCGTACTGGCCCGCCTCGATCCTCAATGTGTGGGAAGCGGCAAACGCATGCTTGAAGCGGAACTCGTGCGCGTGCTCGCCCCGGTTCCGGAAGACATGGGCGGTGAACGCCCCGCGCCCTGCCCCCACGCAGAAGATTGCGGAGGCTGCCCCTGGCAGGCTTTGCCCTATGCCGGGCAACTCGTCTGGAAGGAACGCCTGCTCATGGATGCTCTTGCCCGCATCGGCAGACTGCGACTTCCTCCGCATGTTCTGCGGCCCATCATTGCCTCCTCTACAGAGTGGGGGTTCCGCAATAAAATGGAATTTGCCTTTACTCCCGGAGCGGAAGGCCGTCCCCTGCTGGGGTTGCGCCGCCGCAATTCCCGTGAAGTAGTGGAAATCACCTCCTGTCTGCTGGCTTCGCCGCGCATGATGACCGCCTTTCGCGCACTGCGGGAAGCTGTCCAACGTTCCAGCCTGAGCGCCTGGGACGGACGGAGCGGCCTGCTGCGCCATGCCGTGCTGCGCGAGGCGGGCGGTGCGCTGCTGGTCGAACTGATTACTGCTCCCGCCGAAGAATGCGATACTGCGTGTATCCGTAGCCTGGGCGAAGAACTTGTCGCCTCGAGCGTGGTTGACGGTTTTGCATACAGCGTCCGCCAGGCAAAAAGCGATGTGGCCTACGGGGAAAGTACGCCCTTCCGCACCGGGCGAATGGAGTTGACGGAAACGCTGGATTTGCCCTGCACACCCGACGGTCACAAAACCCCTCTCCGGCTTCGGCTCGGCCATGCTTCCTTTTTTCAGATCAACGGGCCTACGGCCTCAAAACTGTATGGCGAAGCGCTGAGCATGGCGCTGGAAGCCCTTGAGGGCACGAAGAATCGCGCGTCCGGCAAGCCGTGGAAAGCTGGTGAAGGCAAGTTGCCTTCCTGTTGGGATGTTTACTCTGGCGTGGGCGGGCTGGCCCTGAGCATGGCACCCTATTTTGAGCGCGTGCTCGGGCTGGAAAACGCCGCCCCAGCGGTGAAACTGGCGCGGGAAAATGCCGAAGCCTTCCCGCAGGCCCGCTTTGAGTGCGCCGACGCCGCACGCCTGGGCGAATACTTCCGCCGCTTCGGCCCGCCTACACTGCTGGTCTGCGATCCGCCCCGCGCGGGCATGGACGAAAAAACCACGCAGGCCATTCTGCGCGCCCGCCCTGGCTGCCTGGTGTTGGTTTCCTGCAACCCGGCCACATTGGCACGCGATCTGGCGCGGCTGACGACCGGGGAAGCCGCAGCCTATGAAATTCTTGCCCTGCGTCCTGTGGACATGTTTCCTCAGACGCCGCATGTGGAGTGCGTGGTCAGCCTGCGGGCAAAGGGAACAGGATAACCCGTTTCTAAAAATACTATTATTTAAAATGCTTATACTTTTATCAGTGTCATATATTTCTCCTCTGGAGCAGTTTGGCATTGAACGGATACGTGGCCGGGACGCGATGTTCTGGCCCGCAGGTATTATGGCTCTATAAAACATTTCAACATTGAAGTGCTCTAACATACGATGAGGAAAGCAATGCCGATCACCTGCAATGACCTGCTCGCATTAAAGCTCTTTTCAAGCATCAAGTTACTGGCCGGAAAAAGAGGCCTGGACCGGGTCATTACCTGGCCGCATATCGGGCAGACAACCGAGATTTCTCCGTGGGTCCATGGCGGCGAACTGCTTTTCATCACCGGTATTGCCCACAGTAAGGAGATGCTGCCCGCGCTTCTTGAAGAATGTATACAGAACAGACTCTCCGGCCTGGTGATTCTGATCGGCAATGAGTACATTAAAAGTATTCCACAAGAACTTGTGGAAAAGGCGGAAGCAGCGGACTTTCCCTTGTTCTCCATGCCCTTCCAGCTAAAACTCATTGATGTGACAAAAGAAATTGCCGATCTCATTATCCGTGACACGCTGGAGCGCAAGAAAGAGGAGCACCTCCTCGACAAGCTGCTTTTTTCTCCTGATGCGGATATTCCGGAACTCCTGAAAACCATGTTCCCGGAAGGCATGCGGGATGTTTTCTGCTTTGTCTGTATCTTCGGCCTGTCCCCGGGCAAATCTGAAGAATGCGGGCAGGCAGAGCAGCTCCAGCATCATGTGCTCTCGCTTTGCGCCGCCAAGTATATTAAAGTCTCTACATTAATACAAAATAACAGCGTCATCTGTCTGATATTCTCTTCCTCTGAAAAATCTGCCGCCGCTGCGGTATCTTATCTCGAAGCATCACGGGAAGTGCTCAGCCAGTTATGCGGCGACCACAAACTTATGCTATCTTTTGGCAGAATTTACAATACCTGTCTAAATATTCGTGAAAGTTACAGTGAAGCCCGTGCAGCATTGCAATTTTACGGAAATATAGAACATACATGCATTATACATTATCAAAATCTTGGACTTTATTATTTATTGATGCAAATAAAGGCCCCTGAAAAACTGCATGAATATTATCATGCCTTTCTTGGTCCCGTTCTGAACTATGATACGGAACACAATGCAAATCTCCTGCCTACTCTGCGAGCATATCTGGTATCTAATGGAAACATCACAAAAACATCACAAAAAATTTTCGTCCACCGCAACACCCTTCTGTATCGCTTGAATCAGATCCAGGAAATGACAGGATGGGATTTGGAGGACGCCTATACCAGGATGAATCTGCTTATCAGTATTCTGGTCAGGGAATATCTCCAGAAAAACGAGTAAAAATCCCCCCTGCCTGTCTGGCAGTGAGGATTTTCAGGAGAAGGCCTGCCCATGTCTCGGGCGCACCAATTCCGCCGGGCGGCACACGCCTCACCCTTCGGGAACCAGTATTTCTTCGTCTTCGATCTCCTTTCCTTCCTCTTTCTTTTTTTCCTTGGTAAGTGACAGCATCACAACCCCCACCATAATCAAGGTGCAAGCAATAATTTTTATGGTGGTGATCGATTCTCCAAGCAGGATCACCCCACAGATGATACTTGTAATCGGTTCAAAGGTCGTCAGAATCGCCGCTGTGGATGCTCCCACATGCTTGATGCCGATTTGCAGCAGAGAAAGCGCCACTACCGTGCACAAGAGTGAAAAGGCGGTGGAAATGCCCCATGCTTTTGGCGTAAGTGTCGTCAACGTCAGTTCCCCCACAAGTGTGCCGTATATGCCCATGGCAATGGAACTGACCAGTGCGACATAAAAGGATATTTTGAAAACCGGCTGATTTTTGAGACCGCTTTTATCAAGGTAAATGATGTAAAAAGCATAGGTTATGCCGGAAACCACCGCGAGTACAAGCCCGAAGAACATACCGCCGTTTACGCCCTGCGAGGTGTCCACGCCCAAAAAGAAACAGGCGATACCGCATGTCGCGATGAACAGAGACAAAACCTTTTTCAGACCCAGCTTTTCCTTGAAAAACAGAACACAACCGAGCGTCACAAACACCGGGTAAATAAAATGTATCGTCGTGGCAATACCCACATCGATGAGGGAGAAGGATATAAAAAGGAGGAGCGTTGTAAGCGCATTGCCCACGCCCCCCAGTATGACCAGACTTATCAGTTCATTTCTGGTAACATGGAGCGAAATTCGCAACTGCCGCAGAATGAGGAATAACACGGGAAGACTCAGAACATTTCGCAAAAAGGTCAGGGTCGTCGGGTTACTGCCGCCTTCGCCGTAGGTCATGGGACCAAGCGTAAAGGCAAAGCCGAAGACAACGGCTGAAAGCATGGTCAAAAGTATGCCTTTCATAGCGCCTCACTTCAGGCCGCTGCGGGGACAAGCCCCACAGCGGCGTCTTATTTAGAATAATCTACATTCGGGATGACTTGTCCGGGCACGGCATTATTTAAACTCGTTTTTGCAGATCTTCTCCAGTTCGGCCAGTACGCTGTCGATAATAAGCTGCCCCCGTGCGGCGGAAGAGGAGCGGGCAGGAGCGAGAACACCGGTATCAGGCACAGCACCCTTCGGAACAGGGTAAATGTGATAAGGGCAAGGGGTTGCGCCCTGAGCGTCGACCATACGATCCTCGTGCACCAGTTCCGGCGCCATGGCCATCATGAGGGAGGTTTCAGTCACAGCGGCGTGCTCAAAGGCCCAGCCGGGAAAAGGAACTTCGTCAAAAACCTTGCCGATGATATCTTCGGGCATGGGATCCCACCAGTTGGCAATGAGAATCTTTGCCTTATCACCGTATTTCTGGGTCACAAGATCAACCGCTTCGCACACGAACGCTTCATTTTCAAAGTGGCAGCTCAGCACCAGAATTCTCTTCACGCCGTCCTTAATAAGCTCTTCAAGAATATCAAATGTCAGGTGAATGAGCGTCTCGCCGGAAAGATCCACAGTTCCGGGAAAAAGCGGGCCGCCGCCGGACAGCGGTTTTGACCGGTAGCCGTAGTTGATGCTCGGAGCCACAACTCCGCCAACCCGTTCAGCCAGTCTCTCTGCAAAGCCCTGCGCCAGCACGGTATCGACATTGAGAGGCAGATGCGGGCCGTGTTGCTCACACGCTCCGATGGGCAAAATTGTGATGGCGCCATCACCAATCTTCTTGTTGAACTCCATCCAGGTCATTTCGCTCATTTTAATAGCCATAAAAATTCTCCTATGGTCTCGGGTTCTGCTTTTCATTCCCCGTCCGGGGCCGCTCTGCCGCCAACTTGAACTGTGCACAATCTAGCTTTGCAGTACCAGGCAAACAATGTACACAATCAACAAAAAAGAAGCCTTTTCTTTGTGCAGTTCCGGCACAAAGAAAAGGCTTCTTTTTTGTGTATTCCACACCATGCTTTTCATTACTCCGGCGGGCATAGTCAGCGGCATGAGCTTTTACTGCTTAAGCGCCACCGGAGTAACCCTCGCGACAATCAAGGAGAAAACCATGAAAAGCACTCTGTTCACCAATGTTGCCCTGAAAGGGCGGGACAACCTCACGGATATCTTTGTGGAAGAAGGAAGATTCAGGCAAATCGGGCCGAGCCTGGCCAATATCGTCAGGGCCGATCGCACGGTGGATTTTGACGGCAAACTTGCCGTGCCTCCGTATTGCGACCCGCACATCCATCTGGACTATGTGTTCACAGCCCTCAATCCGGCGGCGGCGAACAAAACAGGCTCACTGTTTGAAGGTATCCAGCGCTGGAGCGAGACCAAGGGCAATCTGGGCAAAGAAGAGATAAAAGCACGCGCCCGGCAGGCAATGAAACAGGAGATTCTCACAGGCGTGCAGCATATCCGTACTCATATCGACGTTACGGATCCCAGGCTCACGGCGCTCAAGGCCATGCTGGAGCTGCGCGAAGAAGTGAAAGATACCTGTGACCTGCAAATTATCGCCTTCCCGCAGGAGGGGATGTACGCGTACAAAGGCGGGGAAGAACTGGTTGAAGAAGCGCTGAAAATGGGCGCGGATCTTGTCGGGGCCATTCCCCATTTCGAGTTCACCCGGGAAGACGGCGTGAAAAGCGTTCACAAAGCCTTTGAACTGGCCGTCAAGTATGATAAAATGGTGGATATTCACTGTGATGAAACGGATGACGACCAGTCGCGCTTTCTTGAAGTTCTGGCTGCTGAAGCTTATCGAACCGGCATTGCGGAACGGGCTACCGCAAGCCATACCTGCGCCATGCACTCTTATAACAACGCTTACGCCTACAAACTCTTTAAACTGCTCGGTATGTCCAAAATCAACTTCATCTCCTGCCCCACGGAAAACATCCATCTTCAGGGACGTTTCGACACGTATCCCAAACGCCGCGGCCTGACCAGAGTCAGGGAACTCTCCGAGGCGGGCCTCAATGTATGCTTTGCCCAGGATTCCATGAGCGATCCCTGGTATCCTGTAGGGAATGGAAATCTGATGAACATACTGGATGCAGGCATCCATATAGCACAGATGATGTCTATTGAAGAAATAGAAAACGCGCTTGACTTCATTACGGTTAACGGCGCACGAACTCTGAACATTCTCGACCGCTACGGCATTGAGGAAGGCAAGCCGGCCAATTTCATCGTACTCAACGCGAAAAGCGGTTTCGAAGCCGTATGCAATCGCGTCTCTGTCGCCTGTTCAATACGTAATGGCGAATTCCTTTTTGAGCGCGCTCCTGAAGTCATCACCACTGAAAATTCCCTGCTCAAGGCGTAATGCAAGGGAAAAAGCCCTTGAGAGTGTCGAAAAACCGGGGCTCTGCCCCGCACCCCGCCGGGGGAGATAATCTCCCCCGGGGCCCCCATAATTATAACATAGTGT
>JAEXGX010000269.1 GCA_023450535.1 Pseudomonadota bacterium
ACATTTCCCCCAAACTGACGGGCCGGGTGCTGGAGCAGCTTGTGGATGACGGTTCCAAGGTCAAAAAGGGCGCCCCCCTGCTGGTCATTGACAGCCCGGAAATGGAAGCCAAGGTCAATCAGGCACGCGCCGCCCTGGCCCAGGCCAAGGCCATCCAGGCCAAGGCGCACCGCGGCTCCCGCGAGGAAGAACTGCGTCAGGCGGAAACCTCTCTCTCCGAGGCCAAGGCGGCGCGGCATATCGCCCAGCAAACCTATGAGCGCGTCCGTCAGCTCCATGCAAACAAGGCCATTTCCTCGCAGGATTTCGACGAAGCCAAGAGCCAGCTTTCCATTGCCAAGGAACGGGAAGATCGTGCCGCCGCCGTGCTGGAAATGACCCGCACTGGTAGCCGTATTGAAGATATTGATGCCGCTGATGCCCAGGTGGCACTGGCTCAGGCTACACTGGACGAAGCCGTGGCCACAAGCAGGGATATCCGCCTTTCCGCTCCCATGGACGGCGAAGTGAGCAAAGTTCTGGTACGTCAGGGGGAACTCGTGACTCCCGGCTATCCTGTGGTTTCCCTGGTGGATCTGAATGACGTGTGGTCCGTGGTGCAACTGCGTGAAAAATACCTCAACCACATCAAAATGGGCGGTATCTACGTGGGCACCGTGCCCGCACTGGGCGACAAAAAGATCAAATTCCGCGTCACCTACATCTCTCCGCTGGGCGACTTCGCTACATGGCGCGCCACCAACAGCTCCGGTTCCTACGACATGAAAACCTTTGAAGTGCACAGCAAACCGGTTGAACCTGTGCCCGGCCTGCGCCCCGGCATGAGCGTCATTTTCTCCCTCCAGGACAACCCTGCCCAAAATTGAGGCCCGCCATGAACGGACTCCACGTCCTCCTTTCCTCCGCCAAGGCGGAAATGCAATCCTGGACGCAACGCACTCCCATGATCTGGCTGCTGTTCGGCGCGCCGTTTATCGTTTTTGCACTGCTCTGGGCATTGTTCGGCGCGGGCGACATGCGCAACCTGCCCGCAGCACTCTGCGATCTGGATCGCAGCGTCACTTCCCACCGCCTGGGGCGCTGGATTGAGGGTTGCCCAAGTATGAGTGTCACCCATATGGTCAACTCGCCTGAAAACGGCGAAAAACTCCTGCGGGAAGGCAAAGTCTACGCCTTCATTCTTATTCCCAAAAACTTCGAGCGTGACGTACTGCGTAAACGCCCCGCGCACTTCAGCGCATGGCTGGACGGACAGAACATGGCCGCGGCCGGGTTGCTCAAGCGTGACATCAGCGATGTCGGCACAACCTTCTGGAAACAGCAGGACAGCGAAATGCGCGGGAACTCCGGCGTACCGAGAGAAAGCGCGCAAATCCAATCCTCCACTGTCACGCTGGATCTACGCCCCATCGGAAACCCGTCCACCAACTACCGGATATTCCTGCTTCCCGGACTCTTGCCTGCGATCATCCAGCTTGCGGCCAGCCTTGCCTCGGCCTGCTCGCTGGAGAACATGCTCAACCCCCTGTGCAAGAATCGCGTCTGGCTGTGCGGAACAGAACGGAACAAAGATGGTACTGCCCCCGGTGCCATGAGTATTCTCGGTTCCCAGGCCGCGCTGTCCTTATGGTATGCCGCGTTGGGCATGGGCTTTTCCACCCTGTTGTTCCTCAATGGTGACCTGATCCCGCACGGCAGTATCCTCCGATTGATTCCAGCTTGGCTGCTCATGGCGGCAAGCTCCGTGGCGCTCGGCCACCTGATCTACGCCATCCGGCCCACATTGGCGGAAGGCTTGAGCCTGATCTCGGTCTATTCTTCCCCGGCCTTCGCCTTTGCCGGGCTGACCTTTCCCCTTCAGGCCATGCCTTTCCTCGGCAGATACTGGGCCATGTCCCTTCCCCTTACCCACTACATAGATTTTCAGGCTCACGCCGTGCAGCTCGGTGCAACCTTCACAAGCCAGTTGCCTTCACTCATGGCCATGGCATTACTTGCCCTCGTATTCAGCGTCGTAGGCCTGAAACTCACCGTACGCCGGGGCGCATTGCTCTCCGCAAAGGCCCAGGAAATACGGGCCGAAGGAGTTGTCGCATGAAAGCTCTGCTGGACTTCTTTCTCGGTCTGCCTGGCGCGTTCATCGCCGCCGGGCGCGATTTCATGGGCAATAAGGCGGCGCGTACCGTCATGATCGGTGGGGTTATTTTCTATTCCCTGCTGTATCCTCTGCCCTTTCACAACGAACTGCCACAAAAGCTACCGCTTCTTGTGGTCGATCAGGCCCGCAGTGATCTTTCTCGCCAGCTTATGCGCATGATCGACGCCACGGAAGGAGTGCGTATCGCCGCTGTGACGGATTCCTCCCAGCTTGCACTGGAAAGCATGAAAAGCGGCGACTCCTACGCCGTGTTGATCATCCCGAGCGATTTTTCACGCAATATCCTGCGCAGTGGCAAGACCATTCTGCCCCTGTACTGCGACGCCAACTATCTGCTCTCCTACCGGCTGGCCTTTACCGGCGTCCGGCTGGCAGCGGAAAATCTCGGAGCGGGGGTACGCGTGGAGCGTTACCAGAAGGCAGGTATGCCGCAACTCTCGGCTCTCTCCCTCCAGGTGCGCGGGCAGGCATCCATTTTCACGCTGTACAACCCGGCGGGCAACTATTTCCTGAATACCGTGCCCGCCGTGTTTGTAGTCATCCTTCAGCAAATCATGATCATCGGCTGTGCCATGATAACAGGCAAGATCTGGAGTGAAACCGGAATGGGCAACCGCAGAGGCCCATGCGCGACAAGCGGGCGGATTCTGTTCTCCTGCTGTCTTTTTTTCCTGCACGCGTTCTATTATTTCTGGCTGCTCCCCATCTTCTACGACGTGCCCCGGCCGGAAAGCTTCGGCACCCTGCTGCTGTTCTTCTTTCCTTTCTTTCTGGCGGCGAGCTCGCTGGGGTGTTTTTTCGGGCGCTTGCTCAAGACGCCCGAAATGATCTTCATAGGCATTCTGCCCTGCGCCCTGCCCATGCTCTTTCTGTCCGGAGCGGTGTGGCCGCCGGAATCCATGCCCGCTCTGGTGCGCATGGTGGCACAATTCACGCCCACCACACCCGGCATTGTCGGCTACCGTCTGATTATGGGCCGCGGCGTCAGCCTGGCGGAAATCATGCCCTTATGGTTTCAGCTCTGGGGGCTTGCTTTGATCTATTACGGTCTGGCGATATTCCCGGTGCGCGAAAAGGCCCCGATCCCTCTTTCCGAAGCAGAAAGAGAAGAGCTTTCCCAAAGCCCGCAACTATAACGGAGAATCTATGTTTATAACCGTATTTCAACGCGCGGGCGCGGCGCTCTGCCTGATTTCGGGCCTTGCCCTATCCGGCTGCTCTTTCGCCCCGGACTACAAACGGCCGGAAATGGATATCCCCGAAAACTGGAGCAAAACGCCCTACCAAATTTCCACAGATGAAAAGAGGCTTGAAGTTCAGTGGTGGAAACGCTTCAACGACCCTGTGCTGGACAAGCTGGTGGAAGAAGCCTTGCTCCACAACCAGAACCTTGCGGAAGCGGTTGCCCGTGCTGATCAGGCTCGGGCCTATCTTGGCCTGGCCCGTTCGGAATATTTTCCCGTTATTGCGGGTTCAGCTTCCGCCGGACGCGCCCGACTCACGGATGACGACGTTCAGATCTGGGCAGGCGAAGGGTTGAGCAAAATTCTGAGCGCCATGACGCATCAGCATGTCGATGGAACAAATCAGGTCAACAGCCAGTTTACCGCCGCTGTTCAGGCGGCCTGGGAAATTGACCTCTGGGGCAAGGTACGCAACAGCTCCGCAGCCATGCGCGAACAGGTATTGGCCTCCGAAGCCGGACAGCGCGGCATGCTGCTCAGTCTGGCCGGGCAAACCGCCGCCGCCTATATTAATCTGCGCAGCTACGACGCCCAGCTGGGCATTGCCAGGCGCACACTGGCCTCACGCGAAGAAGCGGCCAAAATTTACAGCTCCCGCTACAAAATCGGTGTCATCAGCGAACTGGACTACATGCGCGCGTTGACAGAAGTGGACACCGTGCGCGCCAGCCTCTACACCGCGCAGTATCAGGTGTCCATGGCGGAAAGTGCGCTCCTGCTCCTGACCGGTCGTTCTCCGCGCGATATTTTTGAAGCCTCTCCGAAACGCGGCCTGGAAATCGACGCCATCCCCAGCGCGCCACAATTACCTGTGGGGATGCCTTCCGATCTGCTGGAACGCCGCCCCGACCTCACGGCGGCGGAAGCCATGCTCAAGGCGGCCAACTTTAACATAGGTGTGGCCAGGGCGGCATGGTTTCCCTCCATTTCCCTGACCGGGCAGTTCGGTTCACGAAGCCTTGAGCTGGATGAACTGTTTAAAAGCGCCACCGGTATCTGGGGTTTGGGCGGCAGTATCAATCTGCCTTTGTTCACCTTCGGACGCATCTCGAATAACGTGAAAGCCAGCGAGGCCGCCCAGCGCGAAGCCGCAGCCGCCTATACCCTGGCCGTACAAAAAGCGTTCAGAGATGTGCGTAACGCACTGGTTGTTCAGGAGCGTACCGTGCATGTGGTTAACGCCCTGGAATCAGCCGTGAACCGCCTGCGCACCGCCGCGCGCCTGGCCCGTTTGCGCTACGACAACGGCTATGCCTCCTATATGGATGTTCTGGATGCCGAACGCTCCCTGTTCGGAGTCGAAATTCAGCTTGCCGGCGTACGTGCCGCACATCTTTCCTCAATCATCAATGTGTGCATGGCACTGGGTGGTGGTTGGGAAGAGGAAGGAAACACTCGTTCCGCAAATGCAGAGCAAACGGCTCCTGCCGGGAAATAATTTGAGGGAAAACATTGTAGCACAACGGGTAGTGTGAGCTCACCTTTGTCTTCTCGCCCTCCGGCAGGGTGGCAATGAACGTTCAAATGCTGAAAAATGCTGAAGTGCGAAGGCTAGCGCACTGGATTCCGATACTTTGAACTTTTTTGTCCTTTCGCCCTCCGGGCAGGGACAAGGGGGCCGTGTTATGGGGGGGATCTGCCCTCCATAACACGGCCCCCTTGCTAATCCCCCGCAGAGCAGCCCTCCCCCGCTCTGTCGCACAAGCCTTCTGTAGCCCGAACAGCGCGTGACCTCCCGCTGCACTTCCTTCCGTGTGAACACCTCGCCGGACGGAAAGACACGGAATTCGGGTAATTAACGCCGGAAGTGAATTCCGGCTATGCCCTCTTCCACCGTCTCCACTGACGCCCCCGGAGAATCCGCCGCCCGGGGAGCCGATCTTGCTGCTGCTTTTCCGTGAAGAAGAACCGCCCTGTCCTGCCTGCACGCCATGCGCGTCCGTCATAACGCGTATGGCGTCCCCGCAGGACAGATAGATACCCGTAAGGGGAATATTTGTGTCAGCGTGTCACACGCCGCCATCCCCCTCTGGAAAATTACCCTTTGGGTAAATTGCCTTCCACCCCGGAACATGCCATAACCACGCCGCGCGTTTTTCATGCGCGGCTTCCTCCATGCCAAATCCCTTTACAATCACCTTAGATTTCTGCAATTACCAGCACATGACATACAAAATATATTCCCGTCTTGCGGCTCTGCTCCTGATCTGCACATTCTTCATTTCCCCCCTTGCCGCTCCGTTTTCTTCTTTCGGATCGGCTACTGCCTCTCCGGCGACACCCGCCTCACATTCTGACGCTTTTCTGCTGAATCGGCTTCAGCGTGAATGTTTCCTGTATATGTGGGAACACGCCTACCCTTCGGGCATGACCTTTGAAAATAACCGCTATGCAGACGGCCCGGCCACCATTGGAGGCACAGGCTTCGGCGTCTCGGCCATTGTCGTGGCCGTGGAGCGCGGCTGGATCACCCGCGGCGAGGCCGTGGAGCGACTGCTCACCCTCACCCGCTTTCTGCGCGACCAAACCGATCGCAAACGCCTGCACGGCGCGTTTCCTCACTGGGTAAACGGCCTCACCGGCGAGACCATGCCTTTCGGGGCCAAAGATATCGGCGCGGATATCGTGGAAACGGCCTTTCTGATCCAGAACCTGCTCATTGCCCGCGAATACTTCAACGGCGAGAATCAGGAAGCGGAACTGCGCGCCGTTATCACGACGCTGTGGGAAGACGTGGAATGGGACTGGTTCGCCGCCGGGCCGGGCGGGCGTGAAAACCCGGAAAATAACGGCATGTACTGGCACTGGAGTCCGGAATACGGCTTTGAGATGAATATGAAAGTGTCGGGCTTCAACGAATGTCTGGCCCTCTATGTCATGGCCCTGGCCTCGCCCACTCATCCCATCCCGCGCGAAGCCTACGCCTACTGGAAATCCACCGACGAATACCAGCCCAAGAACGGCAACGGCTACACCGTGGAAGCGGCCATGCCCTATACCGGGCCGCTGTTCATCACGCACTATTCCTTTATTGGCATCAACCCGTTCCGCATCGCGGATGACAAGGTGCGTAGGGGCTACGGCGTACGCAACGTCACTCAGACTCTGGTCAATCGCGCCTATTGTCTGGAAAGCGCGCCAAAGAAATACGGCTATCGGGAAAACCTGTGGGGCCTGACCTCCTGTGACGCACCGGAAGGGTATACCTTCAACGCTCCGGGCAACGAACACGGCGTCATCGCGCCCACAGCCGCCCTCTCTTCCATGCCTTATGCTCCCTATTACGCCATGCAGGTACTGCGCGAACTATACGGCCCGCTGGAAAAGGACATGGTCGGCCCCTGGGGGCCCTATGATTCACTGCGCCCTTCACCCGACCCGGAGAAACGCTGGTATGCACGCACCTACAACGCCATTGATCAGCTTCCCATGGTCTGCATGGTGGAAAACTACCGCTCCGGCCTGCTCTGGAAGCTGTTCATGCGTACGGAGGAAGCCCGGCGCGGCCTGGAACAGGCAGGGATGGCAGAACCGGAATTGCCCGCAGGCTTCCCGGAAATGGTGATTACCCTCAAGCCTGCGTCTGACGGCACGGCCGACCATTACGTTCCGGACGCCTGCGATCTGCTGCTCCACCCGGATCACGGCGCGTTTGAAGTGCGTTATCGCGCAGATGCCGACACGGCCGCAAGCTTCTCCCTGCGCGATGCGCGCGGCAACACGTTGTGGTCCGCCGCCACCAATGCCCGGCGGGGCGCGAATATGCTCTCTATTCCGCGCCTTCCCTCCGGTGCGGCAGGCAAAGACGACATCCTCACCCTAAGCATGAAGTTGGGCGGGGTCGCACACGAGCTGCCTGTGCGCCTGCATGAGAAGATGTGACAACAAGCAAAAAACTTGCTCACTCTTCCGGTTCGTAGCACACGACGCGGCAATGCTGCCGCACATAGGGATCGCTCTCCAGCACGCCCTCGGCGTGCGGTTTGACTATCTTCCAGCGCAATCCGCCCGCCCCGCAGCCCAGCGGCGGAATGGCAATGTCGGTGACCTTTCTGCTGCCGATATTAGAAGCTATCGATTGGTAACACCGGATAACCCAGTCCAGATCCGCCTTGTCTTTCCAGTGATACTGCGAAGCGGCATTAAAAATATATTTGGGAATGTCCTTGCTTGTTTCATATACCCAGGTATTACCGGGGCGGATGATTTTTGAACTGCACAATTTCTCGTATTGCCGGAACATAAGGGGATACTTTTCCTTAAATACTGCGGCCTGGCCGATATTCATATTTCCGGCACAATTGATATCATTGACGAGAACTTCATGTTCCCCCTGAAATATATCACCAGTCATAAATGTAATCATGCCCGATAATCCCTCTTATCAAGATGTTTTTCCACTCTTCCGGGTCGAAAACGGCTTCCTTTACCGACCGAACAAAAGGAGGGCTTCGGATTTCCGCACGGCCTCTGACCGCGCATGGAGAAAGCCGGCTTTCTTTCCATCTGCATTTACAGCCGTTTTGAGAACGGTATCTCAGGGAATAGAAATATACGCCCGGCAACAAAGAGTCAACGCAATGAAACGTTGAACTGCCCTCCCCCAGCGCCAGAACCGAAATCAGGGAAAAGGCAAAATCGGTTGAATGCGTTGTGAGCAAGATTGCTGTTGTGCATTTTCAATCTGTGCATTTTTGCACAGATTGAAGAAACACTAAAAAAATCAGTACCTAACATAACTGTGATGCAGAGTTGCACTATATCTGTCTGCCCAATATTTTTTTGCATTTCAAATAATAAAATAAAAACAATATATTACATAGCCAACAGAACTCTGGCACACGACATGCAGAAAGAACGGATAAAGCGCGCCGATCGGACGCGCCTCCGTTTACCAACAACCTTGCATCAACATAGGAGTTTGTCATGAGCCAGTTCGGGACCTGCTGTCTTTCCCCTCAGGAAGAGCGCGTCATCAACAAAAACGTTAACCGTGAAGGACGCGAACGAGTCTATAAAATACTCGACCGCAACCAGTTCATGATCCCCCATGTGGATGTGGAGCGCGCCAAGTATTTCACCGAATCCATGCGCCAGACAGAAGGCGAGCTGCTCACCCTGCGCTGGGCCAAAGCATTGAAGAACGTGGCGGAAAAGATCACGGTGTGGATCACGCCTGACCAGCTTCTTGCGGGCCGCGTGGGGCAACTTGGCCGTTACGGCATTTTGTACCCTGAAATTGACGGCGACTTCTACCGTGAAGTGCTGGCTGACCTTGAGCATCGCGACAAAAGCCCCTTCCAGATCTCCAAAGACGATATAAAAACCGTCATGGAAGACATAGCCCCCTACTGGGAAGGCAAGACCTACCACGAACACCTGAACAAGGTTATCCCGGCAGAAATCCGCGGCGTCACCTACGACGATGAACGCGGGCTGAAATCCAAATTCGTGGTCAGTGAAACCTCCTCTTATCGTTCCGCCCTCCAGTGGGTGCCGGACTATGAAAAAGTCATCCAGCGCGGTTTTATCGATATCCAGAATGAAGCACGTTCCAGGCTTGCTGAACTGGATCTGAACAACTCCGTGGACGTATGGGACAAGAAGCCCTTCCTTGAAGCCATGATCATCGTGTGCGATGCCATCATGATCTGGGCCAGGCGTCATGTGCAGCTCGCCCGTGACCTCGCCGCGCAGGAAAAAAACGAAACGCGCAAGGCCGAACTTCTGGAAATCGCTGAAATTTGCGAACATGTGCCTGCCTACCCGGCCCGCACCTTCCGCGAGGCCATGCAGAGCCAGTGGTTTGTGCAGATGTTCTCCCGCATCGAACAGAAAGCCAGCGCCATCATTTCCAACGGCCGCATGGACCAGTATCTCTACCCTCTCTACAAAAAAGATATCGAGGAAGGCCGCCTGACCAGAGAGCAGGCAAAGGAACTTCTGGAATGCATGTGGGTGGACATGGCCCAGTTCATTGACCTGTACATCAACCCCACCGGCGTGGAATTTCAGGAAGGCTATGCCCACTGGGAAGCCGTGACCATCGGCGGGCAAACCCGCGACGGCGAAGACGCCACCAACGATCTGTCTTACCTCTTCCTCGAATCCAAGCGCGAATTCCCCCTGAATTACCCCGACCTGGCGGCCCGCATTCACTCCCGTACGCCGGAACGCTTCCTGCATGAAATCGCCCTGACCATCAAGGACGGCTCAGGCTTCCCCAAGCTGATCAACGATGAGGAAGTCATTCCGCTGAACACCATCAAAGGCTGCCCCATGGAAGAAGCGCTGGACTACGCGGTTTCCGGCTGCACGGAAACCCGCATGCCCAACCGGGACACCTACACCTCCGGCTGCGTATACGTAAACTTTGCCACCGCGCTGGAAATGCTGATGTACAACGGCCGCATGCTGCACTACGGCGACGAACTCATCGGCCTGGAAACCGGTGATCCTCTCAACCTCAAGACCTGGGAGGAATTCTACGATGCCTACAAGGCCCAGCACATGAATCTGCTGCACAAGGCATTCCAGCAGCAGCATGTGGTGGACAAACTGCGCCCCCGGCACTTTGCCGCTCCGCTGTCCTCCTGCCTGCATGACCTGTGCATGAAGAACATGCTCGACCTGCATACCGAAAAAATCCCCGGCGGCGTGGACTATTCCTATTTTGAATTCCTCGGCTACGGCACGGTGGTGGACTCTCTGGCCGCCATCAAAAAGCTGGTGTTTGAAGAAAAGAAGCTGACCCTGCAGGAAGTTATTGAAGCCTGCAAGGCGGACTTCAAGGGCCATGAAGCCGTGCGCGAAATGCTGCGCAACGCCCCCTGTTACGGCAATGACGACCCGTATGCGGACGGCATCGCCAAAGATATTGACCGCTTCACGCAAGTCGAAGCCCAAAAAAGCACGGAAGAGCGCGGTGTACATGTGGATGTGCGCTATGTGCCCATTACCTCGCATGTGCCCTTCGGCAAGGTGGTATCCGCCACACCCAACGGCCGCCATGCCTGGACCGCCCTGTCCGATGGCTCTTCCGCTTCCCACGGCGCGGACAGAAACGGACCCACCGCCGTATTGCTGTCTAACTACCACTCCAAAAACTACGGCATGATCAACCGCGCCTCACGCCTGCTGAACATCAAGCTTTCGCCCAAGTGCGTGGCGGGTGAGGAAGGAGCGCGCAAAATCATGAACATCATCCGCACCTGGTGCGACCTCAAGCTGTGGCATCTGCAATTCAATATCGTGAACAAACAAACCTTGCTCGAAGCCCAGAAGACCCCGGACAACTATCGCAGTCTGCTGGTGCGTATCGCCGGATACAGCGCCTACTTCTGCGACCTGTCCCGTGATCTGCAGAACGACATCATCGATCGCACGGAACACGAATCGATGTAGCTCAAGCCTGCTCTATCCGGCCCCGCCCACGGGGCCGGATAGACTGATAACAAACCCCGCTTCGCGGAGTTTGCGCCGTCTAAGCCGCTTTGCGGCTTGACGGAAAGACACGAAAATCGCTCGTTTTACGGCGCGGCAAAGCCGCGACCTACTCGCAATTTTCGGGCTGCCGACTTTATCAGCAGCCTCACTTTTCCCGACCACACCTTTTTACACCATTTCTTTCCTGCAAGAGGCCAGCCATGTTGGACAAGAACAAAACCGGCATCATCTTCAATATGCAGAAATTCAGCGTCCACGACGGTGACGGCATCCGCACGCTGGTATTTCTCAAGGGTTGCCCTCTGCGCTGCCAGTGGTGCAGCAACCCCGAATCACAGAACCCGAAGCCGGAAAAAGCCTTCAACCCCACGCGCTGTCTTTCGGCGGAAGTATGCGGGCGCTGCGCCAAAGCCTGCCCTCACAATGCGATCACCGTGGTGGACGGTGTGCTGTGCAACGACCGCTCCCGCTGCATCACATGCCTGGAATGCACAAGGGTCTGTCCCTCTGGTGCGCAAACCCTGTATGGAGAAGAAAAGAGCGTGGACGAAATCCTTAATCTGGTGGAACGCGACGGCGCGTTTTACGCCCGCTCCGGCGGCGGCCTCACTCTGAGCGGAGGTGAGGCCCTGATGCAGCCGGAATTTGCCTGTGCCCTCCTGCGCGAGGCCCATGCCCGGCATATCAATACCGCACTGGAAACCTGCGGCTGCTATGCCTACGAGCATCTGCTGGAAGCAGCCAAACATCTTGACGCTCTGATGTTCGACATCAAATGCTTTGATGCGGAAAAGCACAGAACATTCACCGGAGCGGACAACGCGCTTATTCTCCACAACTTTGCCCGCGTATGCAAAGATTTCCCCACGCTTCCCATCACCGCGCGCACGCCGGTCATTCCCGGTTTCAATGACAGCGAAGAAGACATACGCGCCATTCTCGACTTTCTCCCCCGGCAGGACAACGTGCACTACGAGCTTTTGCCCTACCACCGCATGGGTCAGCCAAAGTACGAATATCTCGGACGACGTTACGATCTGGAAGGCGCGAAACTGGATGAAATCAAGATGGAGCGGCTCAAATCCCTGGCCGGGCAACCCTTCAGGCTCATGGCTTCCACGCACTCATGCCGGAAAGAAAAATATACTGCGATCACGCCATATTAGGATAAAAAGCAAAGATACATCTCACCCTACGTGGCTCCATGAAAGATTTTAACTCTCCTGAAAAGGAATTCCCCATGAAAATTTTCGATTTCCGCCTGCGTCCTCCCTACAAGGGCTTCAAGAAACTTGGCATCTACAGCCCTGCATGCAATGAAACTGCTCCGCAGAAAGGACACGGCATTCCCAGCAAGGCCGCCGAAGAAAAATCCCTTGCACTGTTCTGGCAGGAAATGGAAGATGCCGGCATTTCCGGCGGCGTGATCATCGGCCGTCAGGTGCCGGACGATACAGCTTCGGTCAGCAATGACGATATCAACGACATGGCCCGGGAATTTCCAGACAAAATCATCCCCTTCGGCAGTCTGGACGCCTCGCGGGGTATTTCCGCCACTCTGGACGAACTGGAACGCTGTATCGCCTTCGGTTTCAAGGGGATTGCCATGGAACCCGCGTATTGCCAGCCGCCCCGTTACTCCGACGCCAATGTGCTTTATCCCGTTTACGCGCGTTGTGAAAAGGCAGGTATCCCCGTGGTACTGACCATGAGCTTCTTCCAGGGCAACCTGGATTACTCCAATCCCGTAGCAGCACAGCATGTGGCACAAGACTTCCCAAATCTGCAAATCGTATTGGCCCATGCCTGCTATCCCTGGATTCCGCAGGTATTCAACCTCTGTCTGGTGCAGAAAAACATCTGGTTGCTGCCCGACCTCTACATGCTCAACCCCGACGCGCCGGGCAACCAGATGTACGGTGACGCCATGCGCTGGCTGGATGGCGAACAGATACTGTTCGGCTCGGCCTACCCCTGCTACAATCTCAAACAGGCGGTACAGGATATCGATCGCTTCGGTTTTACCGAAGAACATAAGGAAAAATTCTTTCATAAAAATGCGGAAAAACTGTTGGGGATAACTCTGGCGTAACTTTTGACCTGCTCACATTTTTTGGGCTGCAGATAAAGTCTTTGAGGGGGCTCCTCGCCCCCTCAAACTCCCCCTGGCACCTGCCCGAAGGGTGGCGGGCTTGCCCGTCATTTCCCTTAGCCGCGAAGCGGTTTAGAGCATTTCGCCATTGAAATGCTCTACGGAGGCGAGCAAGGCGAGACTCCGACGCGACGCCGGAGTAGCCACAATTCACTTGCGGCGTAAAGCTCCGGCGGAGGCGTGAAACCTGCGGGCCAGAACATAGGATCCGGACTGTAGATATTTTCAAATGCAAAACGCTCTAGGGAAACAGAGAGCAAAGCGGGGCATCATGCCCCCTGCACCCCCAATTATGACAGTATGTTATAAGTATAGGGGTCCGGGGGAGATTATCTCCCTGCCAGACCGGCTCGGTCCCGGCGGGGTGCGGGGCAGAGCCCCGGCTTATCATCATTCTGAGCTGCTGACTTTGTCAGCAGCCTTTTTTATTCTCCAGGGCACATTCTGAAGGCAAGGGACTGTGCACATCTGCATAGCTCGAATTTTTTACCGTGCATTGCCACAACACATGAGTATCCAGCCCAGGTTAATCTACTGGAATAACATTATATTATCTTCCCGCACCAAATGTTGTCCTTTTGCAACAAAACAGAAAACGTTCTTGATAGTTTAAAAATAAAGGGGGGTCCCCCATTTCATATTCCCCTGTACCGCATCATAACTCACCAATATTACTTTGATTACTAAAAAAATTATACCAGACTCAATGCACTGATTTTTTATAATTCACTTTTTCACAAAGGCACATTTCTTGCTCTTATAAAACCAGTTAGTCCACGCTCCAGGGTCGTCTGACCGTTGGAGTATCCCCAAACACCGACGGTTCAGGGAGCGGCCCCCTCCGTCGCACATACAACCCGCCGCAACGGAGTATGACCATGAAACGCTTTCTGGCTCTGGGTGCCGCCCTCTCTTTTTTACTGTGTGCAGCAAGTGCACAAGCCGTGGAATACAAAAAAATGACCATTCGCGGAGCCACCGCCAATCCTCCCGGAGATGAAATTCAGGCCGTTGCCCTTGAAAAGTTCAGGGAAATCCTTGAGCGGGAATCTGGCGGCAAGATCACTGCACAAATTTACTACGGCGGATCCATGGGTGACGAGCAGGCCAACGTAAAACAATGCCGGGACGGCGAACTCCAGTTTGCACAAATGTCCACGGGCAATTTAACGCCTTTCGCTCCGGCCGCCGGTATTTTCTACCTGCCCTATATTTTCCCCAAAATGGAAGATGCCGAAAAAGTGTTCTCCAATAAGGCTTTTGTCCAAAAAGTCGCTGATCTCTGCGCGAAGCAAAGCCGCACCCGCCCATTGGCGTGGTTACATGGCGACTACCGCATGATCACCAACTCCAAAAAGCCCATTCGGACCATAGCGGATTTGAAAGGTTTAAAAATCCGTGTGCCCGCAGTGGAACTTCAGCTTGCGGCCTTCCGTTCCTGGGGCGTGGAACCTCACCCTCTGGCCTGGACGGAAACCTTCAACGGGCTTCAGCAAGGCGTAGTGGACGGACAGGAAAACCCCCACTCCGTAAACCGTGCCCAAAAATTCTGGGAAGTGCAGAAATACATTACGCCCATTCACTACATGCTGTGGACCGGCCCCATTCTCGTTTCGGAAAAATGGTACAGCAAGCTTGACCCGGATACAAAAGCGCTTGTGGATCGGGCCGCTCAGGAAGCTGTGGAATACGAGTGGAAATGGGCTGCGGAACAGGAAGCTTTGGCGCTTGAACAGTGTCTGGAGCACGGCATGGAGCTGATCCCGGTTGAGGATGAAGAAGTCTGGATAGAGGCTGCGCGCAGTGTGTGGCCCAATTTCTATGACAAGGTCGGCGGCAGGGAATTGGTTGATGAGGCGGTTGCCATCATCAATGCCAGGTAGTCTCCTGAAGATACTAGCGCAGCTCGCAGTCAAAAATTCCTTCCGCTCGCACGGCTCTTCCGGGCCGCGCGAGCGGAAGCCCAAAACACGGATTTCTTCCTTACATCCACCGGATACTCTTATGGCCATACTGAAAAAAATCTATGACTACTTTGAAGAAGGCATGTGCGCGATCATGCTGAGCATGATGATCCTGTGCCTTGCCGCGCAGGTCGTCGTCCGCATGACGCTGGGCTCTTCCATCGCCTGGACCGAGGAGCTTTCCCGCTACACCTTTCTGTGGACAGTCTATCTGGGCGCGGCACTGGTCGCAAAAAAAGGTGCGCATGTGCGCGTTACGGCCCAGTTCCTAAAAATGAACGATCAGTGGCGCATGTTTTTCCGGGTTCTGGCTGACACCATCTGGATTTGCTCCCTCCTGTTCATTGCCTGGAATATCCTGCCGGTTATCGAGGAAGGCTTTGAATTTCCTGAGGTATCGCCCACCATGCACTTTGCCAAAGCCTGGGTGGAATGCGTCATCCCCCTCAGCTTTGTACTCATCGCGTGGCGTGTGGCATCCGGCTATTATATACGCTGGAAGAACGGCACCCTGCGTCAACTGATCCGTTTTGAGGAGGAAGTCTGATGTCCACGATGGAAATTGCCCTTGTCACCCTTGCGGCCATGCTTCTTCTCGGGCTGCCCATTTTCATGTCCCTGATCATTTCCGCTTCGACTGCTCTGCTGCTGGGTGACAGCATGCTTCCTCTTTCCGTCATCCACAACTCACTGTTCGAGGGCATCAATATTTTCACGCTGCTGGCCATTCCCTGTTTCGTTGTGGCTGGGGCGCTGATGGAATACGGCAACATTACACGGCAGATCATCGACGTGGCAAAAATACTTGTAGGGCGGATGTACGGCGGCCTCGGCATCACCACTATCCTGGCCTGCACTTTTTTCGCCGCCATTTCCGGTTCCGGACCGGGCACCGTAGCCGCTGTGGGCGCGATTATGGTTCCCGCCATGATCCGTAGCGGGTATTCCCGAGACTATGCAGCGGCTGCAGCATCGTCCGGCGGCACCATCGGCATCATGATCCCTCCGTCCAACCCCATGATTATTTACGCTATTCTGGGTAACCTGTCGGTAACGGCCATGTTCACGGCAGGCTTTATTCCCGGCGCGCTGGTGGCCTTCTCCATGATGACTACCGCCTATCTCATCGCACGACGCAAAGGGTTCAAGGGCGATATCGACACCCCTGCCTTCAACCTGCGGCTTTTTATCCGCACCTGCGGCAAAAGCACCTTTGCCCTCCTGACCCCGGTGCTCATCCTCGGATCCATCTATTCCGGCTTCGCCACCCCGGTGGAAGCTTCCGTCGTCGCCATCATGTGGTCGCTGTTCGTGGGCTTTGTCATCAACCGCGCCCTGAAACCAAAGCACATTTATCTCGCCCTGCAGGAAGGCGTCATGACCTGCGGCGCGGTGCTGATCATCGTGGGGGCTTCTACCCTGTTCGGAAAAATCCTCACCTATGAACAAGCCCCGCAAAAACTCGCCCAGATGGTGCTTGACTTCACCAGCAATCCCACTGTGGTGCTGCTGCTCATCATCGTAGTGCTCTATGCGCTGGGCATGTTCATGGAAACCCTGTCCACGCTGATTATCCTGGTTCCTGTCATTCTGCCGGTGATTGTCCAGCTGGGTATCGACCCCATCCATTTCGGCATTATTCTGGTACTCACCAATGAAACCGCGCTGCTCACGCCGCCGCTCGGAGTAAACATCTTTGTCTCCTCCCGTATCGCGGGAATCTCGGTGGAAAGAAACGCACTGGCCGTGCTGCCCTATGTAGGAACGTTGACCCTGTGCGTACTGCTCATTGCCTTCTTCCCCTCCATAGCTACCTGGTTGCCCAGATTCCTGGGCTACGGGCTTTAGCTCACCCATGACGCGGGGCGCTTTTCCGGCAAGGAAGGCGCTCCGCGCTGTTTCCGGATTCCGGCTTTGCAAGGGTACACGCTTTCGTGTACCCTTGTTACATTATGCTGGAACATTATCTTGAGCAGCTTTGCGATGCTTTTCAGGATGCCATTTGCATTTCCGACCGCACCGGAATCGCGGTGCTGATTAACAAACGCTATACGGAAATCAGTGGCATCGCCAAGGAAGATATCATCGGCAAGTCCGTCCTGGACATGAAAGGACAGGGCTTTTTCGACGTGATCCTCAATCCGGAAGTCATCCGTACCGGTCAGGTGACAACTAACGTCCAGCATACGGCAGGCGGACGCAAACTGATTCTGGAAGGCCACCCCATCATTGATGAACAGGGAAACGTGGCCTACTGTCTTACCTTTATTCGCGACGTGACCACCCTGTCCGAACTACGGGCGCAGCTCACCGCACAACGCGAACTGCTGGAAACCTTTCAGAAGCTGAGCAGTGACGCCTCCGAACTGCCTTGTTATCCTCGCGTGGTACACAGCACGGCCATGCGCGCCCTTTACGCGGATATGGACGCCATTGCGGGAACCGACGCCACAGTTCTTCTGCTTGGAGAAACGGGCGTGGGCAAGGATATCCTTGCCCACGCCATCCATAGTGCGAGCAACCGGGCCAACCGGGCCTTCATCAAGGTAGATTGCGGAAGTATTCCGGAAAACCTCATTGAAACCGAGTTGTTCGGATATGAGGCGGGAACCTTTTCCGGCGCAAACAAAAACGGCAAGGCAGGCCTCATTGAAGCGGCCGCCGGGGGAACGCTGTTTCTCGATGAAATCGGCGATCTGCCCATGCTTATGCAAACTCGCCTGTTGCGCGTGCTTCAGGATGGCGAAGTTATGCGCGTGGGCGCAACCTGCGCAAAAAAGATGGATGTACGCTTTATTGCCGCCACCAACAAGGAACTGGAACGGGAAGTGGCACGCGGCAACTTCCGCAGTGACCTCTATTACCGGCTGAAGGTAGCGGTGCTCAAAATCCCCGCTCTGCGCCAGCGCAAAGCCGACATCCAGCCTTTGGCCCGGAGCTTTCTCAAATATTATGGCGCAAAATACCACAAGAGCATGCGCTTTTCCGACGCGGCTGAAGCCGCTCTGCTCGCTTACGCCTGGCCGGGTAACGTGCGCGAGCTGGAAAACCTTGTCCAGGGGCTGGTCGTTACCGGCAAACATGAATTCATCGACGTTTCGGCCCTGCCTATCCCTCAGGCCCGTGCAGGAAACGGCAAATCCCCCTTGCCAGACGTCTCGTTTAAGCCGGACCTTATCGATCTGGCGGGAAAAACCTACAAAGAACTTATGAAGGAATTGGAAAACAACCTGCTGCGAACGCTCCTCGCCCGCTTCGGCACCATAAGTGAAGTGGCCCGCCACCTGGCCGTGGATCGCTCCACCATCTTTCGCAAAGTTAAAGAGATGCAGAAAGATGAAGGTTGCTGATAACGTCAGCAGCCTCGAAAATTGCGAGCAGGCCGCGGCTTTGCCGCGCCGTTCACTCACAGGCATGCCCCTTCGTGCCTTCCTCAGGCTGAACGGCTCAAGTGAATTGCGGTTACTCCGGCTTCATGCAAAACCTTGCGTCACTCGACTTCGGGCATCTTGGTGAAGAAGCTTGCCAGCCCTGCATTTCCCAGCCGGCAAAAGGATGAGGGGCTCCCGAGGCTTCCCGTTCTTCTTTTTGCCGTTGCTTCTCAGCATACATGAGCATGTCCGCTTCCCGAACCAACGACTCCACATCCATCGCCAGCGGGCTCCATACCGCTCCAAGCGATATGGAGCCAGGGAAAGCGTCATCGCCCTTACGGAGCAATGCTTTGATTTTCGTGTGAAAAAGATCCTCCGGCATGTTCTCGCAAAGAAAAACAAATTCATCTCCGCCGATGCGAAAAATGTCCCTGCTGCGAAAAAAGCTGAGGAACAACTCGCTTAATGAGCGAATGTATTCGTCGCCCCGTCCGTGCCCGAAATGGTCGTTGACATATTTGAGCGCATTGAGATCAACAAATATGACGCCCAAATTTTCGACCCCGCAGGTTTTAATCTGGTTGCATGCCGTCAGATACGCATTGCGGTTGCCCAATCCGGTCAGCCCGTCACGCAGGCCCAGACTCCGCAATTCCTCTGCCATCCGGCGCTTGGCCATTTCGTTGTCCATGAAATAGGTCAAAGAATGCAACAAGGTGAAATCATGCATATCCATACGGGGATTGTCCACGCCGACAAAGCCCGTCAGAACATTCTCGGCGGCGTACAACGGCACAGCAAAAAGACGCCGGATATCCTGCCGCTTGAGCAGAGCGTACAAATCTTGATGCGAAGCCCGGATATCTTCCAATTCCTCAATAATAATATCTTTCCGTTCATTGAACAGCTCAATCCACGGCCTGACGACGTCAAAAGGCAGATTTTGCAGGGTGCCCTTCTGGGATTTAATTCCCGGTGCGCACCATTCATGGCTGTTATTGATGATCGAATCGCCCGCCGGGCTTCTGCCGAATTCAAAAATATAGGCGCGATCCGCCTCATATTGTCCGCCTACCAAGGCTAAGACCTTATCAATAGCTGGCGAAAGCTGCTCCCCCTGCGAAAGCGTTCGCACACATTTCACAACTGTGCGTTCAATCTCGAACTTGCGCTGAGCGCTCTTCCGCTGCTCTGCCTGCGTCGTGATATCCACGGCGACTTCCAAATGCAGAGTACGCCCCTTCCAGTAAATCAGCTTGTCCTTGATCAAAAAATGCCGCCCCATCACCGGGTTGGCATGTTCCCAGACATAAAAGGAATCAAACGACAACTGCCCGATTGGACAAAACGGGCAGGGAGAATCTAGTCCCTGAAAAAGTTTGTGGCATTTGTGACCGCGAAAATCCTCAATGCCGAACTTGCACAGCCCACTCGGATTGAGCCAGAGTACGTCATACGTATCGGGGTCGCTGACGTAAATGATATCTTCCAGCGAGTCGACAACCGTACCGGCCAGACAAGGGTGCCTCTCGGGCGGGCAAGGAATTTCCTCTTCCATACTTCCTCATAACTTTTCGCGATAACACGCAATAATACATGGTCATTTCCCGTTTCACGGCTGAGGTGTCCGAGCAGGATGCGCCATATCAGCTATTTGTGCATGTTTTTATAAATATAGTCCTCGTCGAACCGGACTTCAATCACAAATACGTATCCAAAAACTACACGCGCGTATCTTTGATCCAGGCTTCGTTGCGAAGCCGGAGTAGCCGTAATTCACTTGCAACGTGAACCCCGCAAGTCAGAACATCGTGTCCTGACCATATATGAGTTCAAAGTTAAACTGCCCTGAATTCAATTTCGTATAAAAATACTGAAATTGGATTCAGGGGCCAACGTACATTTTTCGTGCCGTTACCTCAAGATAAGAACTCGATTTTTCTTGAGAAATGAAACAAAATGTAAGACGCGTTCATCTTTCTTCGTCGTTATCAAAAGGCTCGGTATAAATCACATACATCGTTATTTTTTCCGGCGTCCGTTCCGTCACCGAGCCACGGATATCCACCCGCTTGGGCTTTCCATCCTTGCATTTGATGCGAACGGAAAGATAAATGCCGTCCAGCCCTTCTTCTTGAATACGCCGTAAAGCCTCTCGCGTTTTAGGAACGTCCTCCGGCCAGACGGTGGCGGGCAGCATGCCCTGCCGCACCTCTTCGATTTCTTCGTTGGAAGAATAGCCGCTGAATTTGCAAAGCCATGTTCCATACTGGGTAACTTTCAGCGTATCGCCGAGTTCAAACACGGCGATGCCGCAGGGGATCGCGGAAATAAGCGCTTCCAACTGTTTGCGGGAGTATTCCAGTTTTTTCTGGATGTCGGCCATTTCCTCCACGTCCGTCACCACTGCGTAGTAGATGACTTCATCCGCGCGGCGTTCAGTCAATGTCGCGTTTATACGTACATGTCGATAGATTCCCCCCTTGCCTTGAAGGCGGCAGGTGATATTCACCTTATCAGCCCCGCTGCGCATTCTTTCCACAGTCTTCAGGACAAGTGGCAAATCTCTGGGGTGCAGCAAGGCAAAAGTGTTATGTCTTTCAAGCTCGGCGATTTCTTCGGCGTTGTATCCCAAAAAGTGAAAGGTCCAATTATTGCACTGAGTCAAGCGGACACGATCCGTCAGAGAAATGGTCAGAACCCCGCCCGGCATGGTGTTGAATAACGCTTCCAGCCTGTTACGGGACTTCTCCACTTCTTGCTTCAGCTGGATGACTTCTCCCACATCAGTGTCAATGCCGTACATGATGACGCTGCCCCGCCGCCGCTCCGTGGTGGAAGCAGCCATGGCGATATACTTGTAGGAACCATCTCTGTGCCGGACACGACAGATCACGTTGAAGCTGTCCAGGCCCTCTCGAATTTTTTGCGCCACCCCCTCAATCAGGGAAACATCTTCCGGGTGAACCAGGGCAAAAAGGTCCTTGGCCACCAACATGGCAAAGTCCTCTTTGCTGCGATCCAACAACCGATTAGCCCAATCATTGCAAGGGGTCAGCTTGATGGTGGCGTCAGTAATTTCAAGTACCACCACTCCTCCGGGAATATTTTCCACCAGCGCATCATAAGGGGTTTTGTTTGTGATGGAATTGCGGCTGCTCGCCTCTTCGACGCTGTGGTCAAGCAATTTTTGCAACGAAAGCAGATT
>JAEXGX010000298.1 GCA_023450535.1 Pseudomonadota bacterium
TTTAAATACAGCCTTTGTAACAGAGATAACTCCAACAAAAGTAATCAGATCGTACATAACATATTTGATTATATTTATTTTTATACCCATCTTGACTTTCCGCTCTATTTCCCGTTTTCTCAAAAACGTAGCGCCAGAAGCGCTGCATACATAACGTATGCACACAAGCACGGAAGGCTTTGCCTCCCGACAGCATACGCAAAACCCATTCGGTTCGTCCGTTTGGGGTCTTTGCGTTTCTGCCGGGAGTGCGGCTAATACAAGACCTGCTCGCAGGAAATATGCCCGCTGCCTTGCTTGTGAGGTGGCTTCTGGCTCCCGGCATATTCATACCGCTTTGGATATGCCGCACTCTAACCGGGAGCCTTGGCATGTCTGATTCCATTGTACGGAAAGCCCTTGAAACTCTGGCCGTCCTGTCTTTTTTCAAACAATTCCTTAATAGCGACGATCTCCAGGCCATCTTTGATCACATGGATGACGTTCTGTCGCCCCTTTCCGGGCCCGGCATGGCTCACGCTCAAGTGGATGCCTCTTGCCCCGGCGGCCCGCAGGTGATCATAGGCGATCAGCGGTTCAGCGACGAGAGCGCGGCCAGCCTTGCCGGGTTCACCGACGAATATCAGGTCTATCATTCCTTCATAGGCAAGTATGTCTTTCTGGCCGAGCAATATCCGCTCCGAGCGGCGGCCTTGAACATGCGCCTGTTTGTCATGATTCTCACTCCCATTTTCGAGGATAAGAAATTCGACCTCCTGGATGACGCCTTGATATCCAAGCTGATCACCCTGCTGCTGCATATCGAATACCTTAACCATGAGGGGGGATGCGAACGCTGTTCTCGCGCCACGCACCCCTTATCCTGAAGGAGCCGGGAGAAAGGCTCGACGCTCCGGATGTTTTGTCTGGCGCGTCAGGCAGGGAGAGATTCGCGCGCGGCGTATAATTCCGAAACGAGGAAAAGCACTCCGGCAAATATCCCCACACCGTCCTGCACAAGGCCAATGAGCAACTGATCGGCTGAGGTTGCGGTCAGCAGCAGGCCGGATACGGGAATGAGCAGAATGCGCTTCCACATGGGAAGAGGCCGCCGGAAGTAGCCGACCAGCGCGCAGCCAAGCAGGAAGCAGGCAAAGATTGCCGTGGTCATTGCCCAGCAGATTTCCCACAGCGGGCCTTCCATGAGAAAGGCCTGGGAATAGACGAAAAGGAAGGGAGCGGGGTAGGCCAGCGCGCCGATACGCATGGAGGCAAACGCGGTTTTCATCTGCGGGGCATCCGCAATGGTGGCGGCAGCGAAAGAGGCAATGCAGATGGGGGGAGTGAACTGGGAAACCGTGCCGAAATACTGGATAAACAGATGAGCAGCCAGAACGGGTACGCCCACTTCCACCAGGGTCGGCCCCATGAGCACGCCGAGCAGGATATACACCGCCACCGTGGGCATGCCCATGCCAAGGATAATGCTGGTAACGGCCACAATAACGAGTACGAGAAAAAGATTGTTGCCGGCGATCTGGGAAAGGAACATGGGCAGTATGAAGCCGAGGCCGCACAGGTTGACTACCCCGATAACAAAACCGGCCATAGCCACAATGGCCGTGAGCGAGAGCATGGCTTTGCCGGTACGGGCCAGGGCTGTGATGACCCAGGCATGGCTGTTGCGGGTTTCCTTCCTGACAAGGGAGCACCCGAACACGGCCAGAATGCCCCAGAAGGCGGACATTTCCGGCGACTGGCCGAACACGAATAATGCCACGAGCAGCGCGGTGAAAGGCACGACAAAGAGATAGGCCCGGTTCAGGGTTTCACGCAAACAGGGCAGTTCGTTGCGCGGCAGCCCCACCATGCCTTCTTTCCCTGCTTCAAGGTCGACCTGGATAAACACTCCCGCGTAGTACAGAACTGCGGGCAGGATGGAGGCCACGGCCACGGTGGCATAGGGGATGCCCGTGAATTCAGCGATAATGAAGGCTGCTGCTCCCATGATCGGAGGGGTGAGACTGCCGCCGGTGGAGGCCACAGCTTCCACCGCTCCGGCAATATGCGCCGGGTAGCCGATGCGCTTCATGAGCGGAATGGTGAATACCCCGGTGCTGGCCACGTTGGCGGCGGCACTGCCGGTGAGCATGCCGAACAGGCTGGAGGCCACGATGGCCATTTTGGCCGGGCCGCCCCGGAAGCCGCCAAAGAGGGCCATGGCGAAATTGCTCAGGAATTCTCCTCCTCCCACGCCGAACATGAGGTTGCCGAACAGAATAAAGGCCAGCACGACCACGGCGGATACGCCGAGCGACATGCCGAACAGGGCGTTGCCGTCCAGGTAGAGATAAGTGAAGAGTTCCGGCCAGGCCGTGCCCGCTCCGCCGAAAATACCGGGAACGTACTCGGCATAGTGTGCGTAGAGAATGAACAGTACGCCCAGCACAAGCAGGATGTTTCCCGCCGTGCGGCGCACGGCTTCCAGCACGGTGACCACTGCCGCGATGGAAAGCCCGATGCGCAACGGCGTGTAGTCGCCCAACGTGCGCAGAATTTCATCATAGAAAAGCGCTACATACATGCCAGAGGCAAAGGCGGCCGCCGCCAGCAGATGATCATACCACGCGATGCCTTTACTGTTTCCGCCTGTGGTGGCGGGCAGCATCCAGAAAATGCAGGGAACGGTCAGCGCGAAAAAGAGGCCGTAATATTGTTCCCGTAGTATGGGCAGGCCGATACGCGAAGGGATGTCGAGGATGAAGACCGCCCCGACCAGCGGGACGGCGATCAGGAGCGACCGGACGAGCTTTTCCATGAATCCGGAGAGCCTGCGGGTGTTTTCCATGTCTTCATTGGCGCTCATCAAAAACTCCTTTCAGAAAATGGGAATGCGCAGAATAGTATCAGAGTGTTGAAAAGCCGGGGCTCATCTCTGCTCTCATTATCCGTACGAAGCTTCGCTTCTACGGCTAAAGCTCCCCCCGGGACCCTTCGACAGTAACCGGCTGAAACTATTGGGGGTGCAGGGCGTACTACGCCCGCACTGTTCTCTGTTTCCCCAAGCCGCTTCGCGGCTTGGGGAAATGACGGGCAAGCCCGTCACCCTTCGGGCAGGTGTCGAGGGGAGTCTGAGGGGGCGAGCAGCCCCCTCAAGGGCTTTATCAGCAGCCTCGTATTAACAGCGTCTAATCCAGGAAGGGATATTTGCCGTCCAGAAGTTCGGCCTGGATGCGATCCATTTCCGGCGACCATGCCCCCACTTCCCGGAAGAAGCGTATGGCCCCTTCGTGATAGGGAATGGTGGCGTTGCGCACGACAAAGTCCTTGTCTGTCCAGCCGTTGCATCCGCTGTATACCGGCCATGTTTCCCGGTGGTGTTCCCACCATGTCCTGGTCAGGGTATAGGCCACTTCATCCGGCATGTGGGTGGAGGCAACCACGAGCATGGGATAGGTGAGCATGGTAGTATCCTGCTCTACACCGGGCGCGCGTTCCGTATACACAGCAAGGCGCGATCCGGGGAAGGCCGCTTTGGCGCGCGCCACGTCTTCCGGAGCAGTGGAAGCGTTGAGAAAGCGTACCGGGCGGGTGGCATTGGCCTCGGAAACAGCGGCGTTGCCCACTGAACCGAGGGCCAGCTCGGCTCGCCCTTCGCCGTAAGCCTTGACGGACGCGTTTGAGGTTGCCACGGAAATAAGGGTGAAGTCGCGCTTTTCCTGAAGATTGGCGGAAGACAGCAGTGCGACCAATCCGGCATATGCGCCGGGATGGGCGGAGAAGCCTCCGGCCAGAGTCGCGCCCTTGGCTTCAGTAATGTTTTTCCAGGGCTTAGAGGCTTCTGTCAGCAAGCCCACCCACTGGCTGGGTCCGGCAATGAGCATGCGCAGATTGGGATTGGGCGCGTAAAAGGGCTCGGTTCCGTAAGGATCGCCGGGCAAGGGAGTGGGGGAGAGCTTGCCGCTGAACGCCCACCATGCGTCGAGCACATGGACAAGGCCCATTTCCGGAGTGCCCCTGGCGTTTGTGGTGCCCACCCAGGCGCTGGCGCTGCTTCCCGGGCGGGTAACGACCATCATGCCCGAATGCTGGGAGGCTACCTTGGCCAGCGCGTTGGCGATGGCGTAGTTGCCCGACCCGATAGGGAAGGTGGCAAAGGTGATGCGTTTGGGCAGTTTGGCCTGATCCGCAGCACGGGCGTTAAGCGCCGGGGCGGAAACGAGCGCCAGAGCGAGAAGTGCGCCCAGCACGCGTGGAGCGTTACGTCTGAGACTTTCCATATCGGCCTCCTGTGAAATGGTTAGTTATGTTCTGCCTTGGCGGGAAAAAAGGTGGAAGGAGCGGGCCAGGGGAGCTTCCGGGCGCGCTCCAGGCCGGATTTGTACGGCTCCATTTCCCACAGCCGGGCGATGCCGGGATCAATGGGCCGGGAGCGGGAGAGATCGCGCCCTTGCAGGCCGGGGAAATCGGGGCCGTAACGGTACACGCGGTGGATCATGTTCTTGAGAAAGCCCTTCTGGATCAGCGAGACGTTGTCCACAAAGGCGTCGCGGTCATCGAGGTAATTGGTCACACTGCCGTCGTACAGCCAGGGGCTGACGAATTCCCAGCACACTTCGGGTTCCGCTCCGCCCGTTACCTCAAAAACCTGTCCGGGGCCGGAAACACAGACCAGCACGTTGCCGTTGGGCAAACGCTGGCTGGAACTCTGGTAGGGAGAGCAGAAATTGAAGGGGAAATGTGCCTTGTATTCCCATACGATTTGTCCGGTGGAAATGTCTACCTCCAGAATACGCGAGCGGTTGCCCTGCGGGCGCTGGCACCCGTTATCGAACACCTGAATGTTGCCGTTGGGGAGGAAATGTGCGTTGTGCGGCCCGAACAGAGTTTCATCCCCGTCGTCCCCGTAGGACGGAGCGCGCCCCGCGCCGTGTGTGCAGGGGTTGCCCCAGCGATAGGTGATGCGCCCCGTTTTGCGGTCGATGATGACAAATTCGCTGAAGTTGCGGCAACAGGCCACGATGCGGTCGCCCACCGGGTCATAGTCGATGTTGTTGAAATGCACCCAGTCATGGGAGGAATAATAGCCGTAGGTGTCGGGAAGGCGGAAATTCAGATCGAACTGATCCGGGCCGGCGCCCACATGATCCCAGAGGTGCCACTCCCAGACCACGTTGTTGTTCCGGTCGATTTCCATGATGTAGTCGAGGTAGAGGCCCGTGTGCAGGCGGCCGTTAATCATTGTGCCTCCGGCGGGCAGGGTGCCGCGCATCCTGCCTTTGGCATAGGCTTCCTCATCCGTCTTGTTTTCCAGGCAGATCACAAGAACGTGTCCGTTGGGCATGGGGCAGAACGCGTGAGACAGGCATTCGTTTGTTTCATAGTCGTTTTTGATATAGCGCTGGAGCACGTTGCCGTCCCAGTCCAGGCGCTCAAAGCCGCCTGATACCCCGGCAAAGCGCACTGCCGCGTCCGTAAGCCGGATGCCCCGCAACAGCGTGCCGTCTTCCAGCAGAAAAGCGTACAGGCCCGGCAGGTAGTCACTTTTCCAGGAATGAACGATTTCGCCTTCCATATTAAGCAAAAAGGTTTCCCTGGAAAAATAAGGTGGCACCAGGTTGAAACCGTTGAAGCAGAGATCCTTGAAATATCTGTGGACTCCGGTGGGAATGCCGTGAACGCCCGCCATGTTCAAACTCCTTTGGCTGGATGCTTCCGTAAAGAGAAAAGATTGCGTAACCTGCGGGATACTAAGCAAAATTTGTGCCTAATTTATTTATTAAATAAAACAACGAGATATTATCATGCCAGTTGCCTGATAATGAAAAATACAGTAGATATAGCTGAAAATTTCAGTACAAATCTCAAAGAGAACACACACTGTGAGGCAATTCATGCCGGAAGAATCACCAGGTTGTGCGTATACGCCGCTTTCCGATGCCGCGCTGGAGTTTTGCGGGGAATCCTGTCTGCTGGTGCTCAAGGAGATGGGGCTTCCCCTCGCGTTGTCCTATTTGTTCGCCTTTCTGCGGCAGCATTATCCGGTAACACGCATTTTTTGCGGTTTTCGCCATTACCGGGATGCGGCCTTCATTCCTGTGGCGGATACCTTGCCCGAGGGCGTCAAGACCACGCAATATCTGGCCGGGCGTTCCCTGACGCGGGAGCAGGTGCGCAAGATGCTGGTGGATGACTCGCGCCCCTATCTTTTTTCCGAAGATCCATTTCCTGATGCTCCGCACCGGGTGATGCGTCAGGAGGATTTCATTTCCCATGTCCGCGTGCCGCTGTTCAAACTGGGAGAGGCCACCTTTCAGATGGGCTTTTGTTCGGACACGCCGGACGCCTTTAATGAGAGGGATGCGGAACGTTTTCAGCGTCTGACCCGGCCCTTCAGCGCAGAACTGGAGCATATCCTGCATCTTCAGTTGGGCCGGGGCGGGCCGCCCGTGCAGTATGAGGACAGCCGCGCGCTTCTGCGCATGTGCGGTGGGCTGGCGGACTTGCAGGAAGACATGGAGCGCGTGGCGGCCACGGATTATACTGTGCTGATCGACGGGGAAACCGGCGTGGGCAAGGATATGGTGGCGGACGCCATTCACCGGGCCTCGGCCCGGCGTAATCGGCCTTTGATCAAGCTCAATTGCGGGGCGGTTTCTGACTCGTTGCTGGAAAGCGAATTGTTCGGGCATGAAAAGGGCGCGTTCACCGGGGCGACTTCGGCCCGATCCGGCTATTTTGAGGCGGCCAACGGCGGCACGATTTTTCTGGATGAAATAGGCGAGTTGTCGCCGCGCGCTCAGGCGGAACTTCTGCGCACCCTGGACAATAGGGAAATCCTGCGCGTGGGCAGTACCCGCTGCATCCCGCTGGACATCCGGGTTATCGCGGCGACCAACCGGGATTTGCGCAGTATGGTGGAGGAAGGAAGCTTTCGGGAAGATCTGTGGTATCGGATCAACCTCTTTCCCCTGCATGTGCCTCCGCTTCGCCAGCGGCGGGTGGATATCCCCGTGCTGGTCAGCCTGTTCACACAAGGTGTTTCTTCACGCCTGGGGCTGGTGTCGCCACCGGTGATCCCTCCGGAGGAAATGGAACGGCTGTATCGTCATGATTGGCCGGGAAATGTGCGGGAACTGCGCAATGTGGTGGAACGGGCCGTTATTCGAGGCCGCAGTGGCACGACCTGTCTGCCTCTGCGTTTTGAGTTGCCGGAAAAGATGGAAAGGAGGGGGGCGTCCTCCTCCGTCGCAAAGGCGGGAGAGCAAGTGACGGAGAGCGGTGTGCCTTCAGGCACACTGCCCACACTGGAGGAATTGGGCGACCATTATGTCACCTGGATGCTGCGCCATACTGACGGCAGGGTTTCCGGAGCGGGAGGAGCTGCCGATTTGCTTGGAGTGCACCCGAATACCGTTCGGGAGCGTTGCCGCCGGAGCGAGCGCCGTTCCGGAGATATTCTTTCCAGAAGGAAACATTAAAAATTCAGATTGACTTGGTTCTTGACTTGAATTTGTTGTCACCGAGCAAAATATATGCTATGAGCCCCCTCAATAATGATGTCAGGTTAAATTTAAGAACTGCAAAAATTAAAATATCACTTTATTAATATGCATAATTTTATTGAAAAAATGAATTTATGAAAACTGATATGACGTTTTAAAAACATGAGAATTAATTGCTGAAAGAATTATTTCGTCCTATTCTTGAAACAGGCCTTCTAATG